>CANJEC010000047.1 GCA_947473395.1 Actinomycetota bacterium
CGCCATGCAATCACTCGACTGTCTTGGTAGATGGCGTTCAGGCCGCTGGGCCTGCGATAGGTGGCGGTCTCAGTTGAAACTGTGGCTGTGTCACTCATGAATTCATCGCTTCTGTGTTGGTGTCACCGGATTTTGCATTTCCTGGAATCGAATCAGGGCCCTCTTGTTCCTCTGTTTCGGTTCCGTGTCCGGTCAGAGCCATGAAGACATCATCCAAACTCGGTCGGTGTAGGCGGAAGTCTGCAGGGGACAGGCCAGCATCAGTCAGCGCAGCAATTGCCCGAACTGCTAGTGCAGTGTCGCTGTCTACGCTGAGCGACAAAAGGCAGTCCTGCTCGTTTTGCTGAAGTCCACCCTTGGCAGAAAAGGGCTGGAGTACTGCGGCTGCGGATGCCAGTTCAGCAGTGGTTTCAAACTCAATCTCTAGGCTTCGGCCACCAGTTCGATCCTTGAGTTCGTCTGCGGTTCCCTCTTCGATGACCTGCCCGTGGTCGATGACCACGATGCGATCGGCGAGTTCGTCAGCCTCGTCAAGATATTGCGTGGTGAGCAACACAGTGGTTCCGTCAGCGACGAGCTCTCGCGTGATAGCCCAGAGTTCGCTGCGGCTTGCAGGATCGAGTCCCGTGGTGGGTTCATCTAGGAACAGCACCTCGGGACTCCCCACCAGGCTGACTGCAAGGTCAACTCGTCGGCGCATGCCACCCGAGTAGGTCGTCACCTGGCGATCAGCGGCATCGGTGAGATCGAATCGTTCAAGCAGCACCGTTGCACGGGAACGAGCCTGAGTGGAACTCATGCCCAGGAGGCGGCCAACCATGCGAAGGTTCTCAGCCCCAGTTAGCTTCTCATCTACAGCCGCGTACTGCCCTGTGAGTCCAATGATGGAGCGAACGGCGTTGGCCTGAGTCGAAACGTCCAGCCCGCCCACTCTTGCAGTTCCCTGATCGGGAGCTAACAAGGTTGCTAGGACACGCACTGCAGTGGTCTTGCCAGCCCCATTTGGCCCGAGTAGCCCAAGCACGCTCCCTCGTTCCACCTGGAACGAAACACCCGCTAGAGCATGGGTGTCCCCAAAACTTTTATGGAGATTCTCAACTTCAATAATTGGGGGCATCAGTCCACGTTAGTAGCCAATAAGTAGTCCCGTTTTCAACAACTTTGCTCTCTATTCACGAGTCTGAAGAGAAAGGCAATGAGACCGGGATTCAGACTGCTTAGCTCTCAAACTTGGTATGTCGGTGTTGTGCATCAACAAATCGCACAGTCCCCGAGCGAGAGCGCATAACTAGTGACTGCGTGGTGGCACCCAAACGGTTGTAATGCACACCTTTGAGTAGGTTCCCGTCCGTAATACCAGTGGCAGCGAAGAAGCAATTGTCTCCGGCTACCAAGTCGTCAGTGCTCAGAACCCGATCGAGGTCGTGACCAAAGGCAATTGCTGCCTCGCGTTCTGCGTCATCGCGAGCGAAAAGCCGCCCGACTAACTCGCCGCCCAAGCATTTCAGTGCTGCAGCGGCGATGACGCCCTCTGGGGTGCCCCCTATTCCAAAGAGGATGTCGACTCCGGTGTCGGGAATCGCCGTCGAGATAGCTCCCGGTGCGTCGCCATCGCCGATCAGGCGAATGCGGGCTCCTGCTGAGCGAATCTGATCGACTATCTCGGCGTGGCGAGGGCGGTCCAGCACCATGACGGTGATTTCGCGAACCTCTAATCCTTTGGCCTTGGCTACAGCCTTCAGGTTCTCTGCGACGGTGGCCCGGATGTCAACAACTCCAGCAGCTTCGGGGCCAACGGCAATTTTCTCCATATACACAATCGGACCCGGGTCGAGCATGGATCCCTTTTCGGACACCGCAATGATCGAGGTTGCACCGCCGCGACCCGTCGCAGTGAGGGTGGTTCCTTCAACAGGGTCAACTGCAATGTCGACTTGGGGATCAGACCCGTCTCCAACCACCTCGCCGTTGTACAGCATGGGAGCCTCGTCTTTTTCGCCCTCGCCAATGATCACCGTTCCGGTCATCTGCACGGTGCCCATGATGAGTCGCATGGCATCCACTGCTGCACCGTCGGCACCCTCTTTGTCTCCGCGACCAACCCAGTCTGAGGCTGCGAGGGCTGCTGCTTCGGTGGTGCGAACGAGTTCCATCGCAAGGTTACGGTCTGGTGCTTGTTTGGACATCTCTGGAGGATACCGACTGCAGGGAAGCACCACTCACTTCTGATTGTGAATTCCCGGAATTTGCTGGACAGTTCAAGCGCGGCAATGCGGAGCATGCGATCATTTCGCTGTGACTGAATCGAGTACGGATCCATCGAACCCTGAACAAGATGCCGAGGAGTTTCTGGCTTCTGAAGATGTTGGCCTTGAAGATGGCCAGATGGCGTATGAGTGTTCGAGTTGGGCCGGCGAATCTCGCGGACTTCTTGGCAGTCTGTTGGTCTCTGCTGGGATCCATCATGCTTGGCAAGGCACCACGGTCACGGTGCATGAAGCAGATGAGGAACGCGTGGACGCTCTCATTGATGATGTGCTTGCCTCGGCTCGCCCAGCCCTCGACCCGCGAGTGGCAAAATTGGTCTTTGTGGTTGGTTCTTGGCCGGTGGCGCTGCAGACCGAGTTGGTTGACCAACTTACTGCTGCGCAAATCCCCTATGAATGGGACATGCAGGGTGACCTGATTGTTCGAGAGTCTGATGAGGACGAGGTCGAGGCCGTTCTGGAACTGCTCCCCGACCCTGAAGAACAGGAGCAACTGCACAGCAGCGAACTCTCGAGTGATGACGGAGTAGCAGTACATGAGTTACTCGATCGCGTGTTCATGACTGCATCGCGGCTGCTCAAGCATCCAACTGATGCTGCTGCAACCGTCGGATTGGTTGCGGCCACTTCTGTTCTGCAGCAGCTTGCGGTGCCCTTTGGTTTTGAGCCTCCACAATGGGATCGCCTTGTCTCGGCAGCCAGCGCCGTGGCAGAGGCCCTTGACCCTCCTGCGACTACGGCGGCGAATAACGATGCCGATGAGTCGACAGAACCTGCAACCGAGGATCAGATTATGGAGCTTGCCAAAACGCTGGTTGATCAAGTCAGGCTCTACATCTGAACTACCTGACTCTATGGCAGGCACAAATGCGGCATGGCAGGCACAGCTGCAGCATGGCAGGCACAGTTGCAGCGAACCTCAAGCAGCTTGCAGGCCTTCGGAGCGAGTATGCCCTGTGGTTTAGTGTGAGCCGCCTACCCTTCAGACACTGATCTGGTGCATTCGTTCTAGCTATTGAGGAGATTGAGTACAGATGGGGACTTGGACAGGAAAGCGAGTGCTCGTTACGGGGGGCGAGGGATTCATCGGGAGTCACCTCGTTGACCTTCTCGTAAGCCAGGGTGCTCAGGTAACGGTACTGGTGTACTACAACTCATTCGGACGTTGGGGTTGGCTCGATACCGCAGCAGAAGAGGTCCGCAACGCCATCACTATTCTCCCTGGTGATGTGCGCGATGCGCGCCGCGTTGACGAGGCCGTTGAGGGCCAAGACGTGGTGTTCCACCTAGCAGCGCTGATCGGTATTCCCTACAGCTATCACGCAGCCGAAAGCTATGTGCAGACCAACGTGACCGGTACCTTCCACGTGGCAGAGGCGTGTCGACGACACGGTGCACGAATGATTCACACGTCGACTTCGGAAGTGTACGGAACAGCCCTTAGGGCTCCCATCGATGAGGATCACCCCCTGCAGCCACAGTCACCGTATTCGGCCTCGAAGATTGGCGCTGACATGATGGCTCTCAGTTATTTCCATGCGCATGAAATACCCGTGGCAGTGGTTCGCCCGTTCAACACCTATGGTCCTAGGCAATCAACGCGAGCAGTCATTCCTACGATTTTGGCGCAGCTCTACTCTGGGGTGAACGAACTGCATTTGGGTTCCATCTCACCCAAGCGAGATTTCAACTACGCCACGGATACAGCCTCCGGATTCTTGGCGCTGGCAGATTGTGACGAGGCGTTGGGTCGGGCAACCAATATTGGCTCGGGTCGAGAAATCTCCATCGGTGACCTAGTGGAATTGCTCTGTGAGATCACGGGTCGGTCAGTTGAAATCACGACGGATGAAGACCGCTTGCGCCCAACGGGGTCCGAAGTGGAACGTCTCCTCTGTGATCACTCACTAGCAACGCGAATCAGCGGGTGGACTCCAGAGATCTCACTCGAAGAGGGCCTACGCAGAACAGCAGAGTGGGTGCAGTCACACCTAGTCGAACTAGAAGCCGGCGGGTACCACATTTAGCAAGCGCTGGACTCGGCTCATTGACCCGGCTGCATGAGCTTGCCTGCATGAGCTCGGGAGCTTTCTTGCGAGAGCGCTAGTGCAACAGAGCGGTGTACATCTGCACATAGGAGTTGCGAGTGGCCTCGATCGTAAATGCTGCATCCGCAACCCCTTGGCCTTGCAGTCCCATCTGGGCTGCAGCAGCCGGATTGTTCAGCAATTCGGTCATAGCAGCGGCAAGCGCAGAGGGACTCTCTGGCTCGACAATCCAACCAGTCACCCCGGGTACAACGGCCTCTGAAACAGAGCCAACATCGGTTGCGATTACTGGCAATCCCGCGAGCATGGCTTCGACGATTGTGACGGGAAACCCCTCAAGCCGCGATGGCAGCACTAGGCCGTCAAAGGCCCACATCATGTCGGCAACTCGAGCTTCACCCCAAGGTGCGCTACGGAATTCAACGCGGTCATTCAGACCAAGTTCGCTGCACAGCTTTCGAAGCGAGTTGGTTTGGTCCCCTTCGCCAATAAGCACCAGATTGCATCCGGGCTCGACCATGGCCAGAGCCTGTAACAGCAGGTCAAGGCCCTTGACGGGATCATGACGCGCAACAGTGAGCAGGGTGAGACCCTCTGGTCGATCTGTCGGGACTCTGCCCACCTTGGGTACCCCGTGATAGATGGTTTGGATGCAATTGGGTGCTAAGCCGGTTGACTCCTCAATCATTCTTCCGGTTCGGTCCCCAACAGCAATATGCGCGCTGAGTCGCTTGCTCGTCATCCTCTTGAGACGAGCTGAACTCGGCGACCAGACGCTCATCGGTGAGTTCTCAATCACGATTCTTCGCAGTCCTGGAATCGTGGTTGCTGCAAGAATTGCCCATTGGCAACTCGAGGCCGAGGACAAGTTGAACTGCAAGATGTCAGGTCGAAGGCGCTTGAAGGTTGACCGGTGTTTCAGCAGGCCTCGAAGGTCGGTCCGATCCGTGATAGCGCTCAAGAAAACTGTCTCGGTGTTCGGCCGGTGCGTAGCTAGCCAATCCAGGACTTCAGCGCTGACGCCTACCAACGTGACGCGAATCTGATCTGGTAGAACGGACAGTACGCGAGACAGGTTCACCTCTGCGCCGCCGCGTACTGCTGCATCTGAGTACACGACCAAGTGGAAGGCTCTTAGATTGCCTGAGTCTGATTCGATCAAGTCGAAGTCCTCAGCTGTTGGGAAGAAGTCGATCGCGCAGTGTGGCCCAGTCCTCGTTTGCCTGGTCGTAATCGTCGGGTCGGCCGATGTCTAGCCAATACCCGTCAAATCGATGCACACGCGGTGGGGTCCCGGCCTTCATCAGGTCGAGCACAAGTTCGTCGAACCCAAGTGGTTCGCCTGCAGGGTAGTTCCGCAGGGTTTCCCGAGATGCCGCGTAGACGCCCATGGAGACCGAGAAATGCTCCACGGGTTTCTCTCGGAACTCGACAATGCGGTCTTCGTTAGGACCGCCAATACCGAGTACCCCGAAATCGATTTTCACTACCCGGTCGTAGGCCGCCACGGTCAAGGGTGCATCGGAGTCCATATGGCCCGTCAGCACAGCCCGGTAGTCCAAATCAGTCAGGACATCGCCGTTCATGACAAGAAAATGCTCGGGCAGCGAATCGAGGTTGCTCACAACGGGACCCATGGTTCCCAGAGGTACGTCTTCTGGCCAGTACTCAATGGAGAGTTTCCACTGGCTTCCGTCTGCGCAGTAAGCCCGAATGAGTTGGCCGAGGTGACCTATTGCGATGGTGACCGAGGTGAACCCATGCGCCTTCAACTGCCGCAGCACAATCTCGATAATGGCGAATTCATCGCCGATCGGTACGAGCGGTTTAGGGAAAGCTGTTGTATAGGGTCGTAGGCGCACTCCACGCCCACCCGCCAAGATCACCGCATGCATAAAAACAGCCTATCTGTTGGCCGGGGAACCCCCACCGGAGGGACTCGTTGACTCTCCTCTGACTACTCGAACCGCAAGCGCGTTCAAGGTCATGGTCGGAACCCAGCCAATGGTCTGTTCGAGCAGGGCAGGGTCGCCCACCACAGTTTCTATTCCGGGCTTATTGAGCGAGTTCACCGTGGCTGCACTACCGAGTTCGGCTGCGATGGATTCAGCGATTGCCCCGTAGCCCAGTCCGGTTCCTGAGCACAGGTTGAGCAGTGCTGGGAGTTCGATTGTGGCAGCAATATCGACGAGCGCTCTGGCCACATCCTCGATCATGACAAAGTCGCGTGTGGTGGGTGGCCACCAGACGTCGATGCTTCCCCCAGAGTGGCCAAGGGCCTGCAGATCGGTGAGCCATTGGTGAATCGGCGAGACTGCTGGGATGGGGTAGCCGACGATGTTGAACACTCTGACAACGCAGGCATCCAACCCGTCACCGCGTGCACGAAGCACAGCTTCAGTTCCATTGGCCTTGCTCTGGGCATAGGGCCCGACTGCTCGTTGCGGACTGCGTTCACTGACTAAGTCGGCGGTGTGTGGATCCCCATATTCAGCAGCAGAGCCGACGTGGATGAGTCGAACGCCGGTGCCAGCGAGTGCTGTGCAAAGCCATTGAACAAACTCTGTGTTGGCCTCGGCTAGCTCAGCTTCTGTTCCCCTGAGTCGACCACAGGCATTGATGACCGTGGTGGTGGCATTCTGGGCAAGCAACTCCCGCAGAGTGTCAACAGCGCGGTTATCCCGGTTGCACAGAACTGGGTGCAGTGGCGGGTCGATCACGCTCACTTCATAGAAGCTCTCAGCAGCCTTTGCTGTGGCTCTACCCACCCAGCCGTCACCGAGTACCAAGAGGTGAGACATCTCTGCATTCTGCCATCTGAATGCAGGCGAAGCGGAGATCGGCGCAAGATCCGTTGTGGCAACGCAAAAACCCGGCAGGCACAGACACTTAGATGCAATAATGAACTTCAGCGAGCTTGGGGCGAGGAAGGGCTCATGAAGAGGATCCTGATTGTCATTTCTTTAACTCTCGGGCTCAGCCTGAGCAGTCTCGCGTGTTCATCGGCAGCGCCTGGCGGCATTTCCGTGTCTCCGGGTTCACCGGCGGCGGACATCTGGATTGCCGGAGACTCAGTCGCCGGTGGGGTTCACTATTACCTTCGAACTCCCGGAATCTATAACGCTGCTAAGGGCGGCAACGGTTTCCTCCATCAACTCGAGGGAACGATCCCCACGTACGCTCTGGAGCGGCTGGCTTTGCCAGCAGCCCTTGACGGGCCTAGCTACATGATTGTCCAAGGGACTGTGACGGACTATCAACTTAATTTCGAAGAGGTCACAGCAACCATGGCGGCCTTCGAAGCGGAACTCTTGGCTCGTGGGATTGTGGTGATCTGGCTGACCACACCGATTGGAAACTACCCGGCCATGCCGCAGTGGCTTGAGCGGACAAACGGATGGATGCTCCAACGCCAGTACGTCATGGATTGCAACACTGCCACCGTCAGATACGCAGGGTTTCCTGACCAGATTCACCCAAGTCAAGACGGATTTCGCGCCTACGCCGAATGTATTGACACCAAGCTCGCCCAAACCATCGCCCAGATCGAGAACTAACTCACACGGGTTTGTCCCGAGTGGGCGCAGTCCTGTCAAGCATGCGGGTTATGGATGCGATACCACGATGAGTCAACGATGCGCCCATCGGGTAGTTCGTTCTCGCAGGTGTCAAACAAGTCTGCGCCAGCAGCTAGGTAGCACCGCTGCATTGAGACGTTCCCTGCTGTTGTGCCAAGCGTGAGAACTGCAACACTGCTTTGCCAGCACATCTCTGCAGCGAGTCGAATTGCTGCTGGGCCGAGGCCTCTGCCTCTTGCTTCTGGGGCCATCCATAGGCCTAAACCCGCCTCGGCAGCTTGGCCAGGAATACGGGTGAGCGAGACCACCCCGAGGACCTGATCCTCCTGGCCGGGTTCGGCCACCATGATGAATCCACGTTGGGCCATGAGTAGTGGATCACGACTCATGGTTGTGATCCCTTCAACATCTTGCTCGGACCAGCCCATGGCTCGAATCACTTCTTCGTCAATGGTCGTGGCCACTGCATCCGCTTCTACATCTGCGAGGTTCATGTGGCGCAGGACTACTTGGTCAGTTCTCCACGAACCCAAGTCCACCTCTGGGCCAGCTAGAGATTGGATTTTGGGACCCTGTTTGAGTGCACGAGTAGCAAGCAGAATGCCGATCGCAGCTCCGATGCCGAGCGCAACCGGAAGCGGCCACTGCGCTGACCAGGACAACAGCGCCCCGATCAGAGCGCCGATTCCTCCGAACGCAAGGCATAGCAGCAACCATCCGGTGGGAGATTTCTGAGCCCTCGCAACGATCTGCTTCACAGTCTGGCTCCGCTGTTCACTGCGCTCGTACCCGCTCCAAAAAGTAGGCGGGAGATGAGTTGGAGAGCGGGTGAAGGGAATCGAACCCTCGTCAACAGGTTGGAAACCTGTGGCTCTACCATTGAGCTACACCCGCAGTACCCCTAGAGACGAAGATACAAGATCTTTGCGGCTCTAGCGACGCCAAGAAGGTAGCAGCAGCTTCGCATCAGCGTGCACTCCCGCCCAAAATCCCCCTGCCGCAGTGGTAGGTTGTGGGCATGTTTGGCGTCATTGTGGCGCTCAGCGACAACTCACGGAGGTAGTTTTCAACATGATCGCACCGGTGGAATACATGATCGTCGGATTCGACGGCAATCACTTCAATGGCAAGATCGTTCCGGCAATCGTCGATCTTGCAGAGGCTGGCCTGATCAAAGTGCTCGACATCGTCTTTATCCTCAAAGATGGCAACGGCGATGTCACCGCAATCGAGTTTGATGACGTAGAAGAACTTGAACCCTTTCAGGACCTCACCGGGGGTCACCCTGGGCTATTAAGCGAAGAGGACCTCTTCCTCGCCGCCGAAGTGCTCGAGCCCAATACCTCAGCAGCCTTCTTTGTCTGGGAAGACTTGTGGGCCGCCAATTTTGCCAAGGCGGTACTGGAGTCCGGCGGCACCCTGTTGAAGGGGGAGCGGATTCCTCATCAGGTGGTCATCGAAGCACTCGAGTTTGATGCCCAAAGAACAGACGGCTGACATCAGCTCTCTGGTTCATTTTGTTTGCTGAAGAGTAAAGCCATAACTGAAACCAACCCAGCTGCCTGCAACTAGGCAGCTGCAAAACAAGGAGTGTGAGATATGCGTGGAGGAATGAGAAGAGGCCGGCCAGGCTTGGTGGGAACAGTTGCCCGCACAGCAGTAATCGCCGGAACTGCAACCGCAGTAGCGGGTGGAGTTCGCAACCACCAGAACGAAAAAGCGGAGCAGGCACAGCAAGCTCAGCAGCCACAAGAAGCACCTGCGGCACCTGCACCAGAAGCGCCCGCAGCAATCGAGGGTGACACCATTACGCAGCTCAAGCAGCTTGCGGAGCTAAAAGATCAGGGGATCCTGACTCAAGCCGAGTTCGATGCCCAAAAAGCAAAGCTGCTGGCCTAGGTCAACAATTCGTATGGTCACGGGGCGAGGGATCGGCTGCCCAATTGGGCAGCCCACTCTTCGTCTGTGACGGTCGCTGGTTCAGTAGTTGAAATGAAGTCGAGTAGGACCTCCGCAAAATGCGCGGGTTCTTCATCCTGAGGGAAATGTCCTGAACCCTCAAAGATCTCTAGCCGACTGCCCGGGATTGCTTTGTGCGTGTCGTACGCATGCGAGACGGGAATTATTGGGTCCTTGTCTCCCCAGACGATCAAAGTGGGCAACCTAGAGGCAAGGTAGAGCTTGTCGGCAGCGCTCACGCGTTGGCCTTTGTGATCCACCACTGATTTGAGAGTGTGCAAAAAGGCGCTTCTGGCGTCTGGGTCAATGAGGGAGCAGTAACTTCGCCACATCTCGAGCGCAGATGGCGCAGGGGTCAACCCGAACTTGCCGAAGATGCCCACTGCTGCGTTCACGGCATCTCGGTAGATTGGTTGAAAGGCTAGAGGGAGCAGCAGATCGACCCCGGGAAGCGTGAGACCGCGAAGCAAGGGCATGACCTCTTCGCCGAGTCCGCCAGCGCAGACCAGAGCAAGGCGCTCGCAGCGCTCGGGGTACTGGTAACAAAACTGCAGCGCTATTCCGCCGCCAAGGGATTGACCCACGATGGTCACACGTTGATGACCGAGGGTGCTGAGCAGGTCTCGCAACATGCTCGCCTGCGCTCCGAGGGAGTAATCGCCTCTGGGTTTAGCTGATCTGCCGTGGCCAGGCAGGTCTGGAGCCAAATAGGTGACCTCTGCAGAGATCAGCGGAAGAATTGGTTTCCACATGGAGGAACTGCCAGCCATACCGTGGATGAGCAGCACCACGGGACCCTCTCCGCCAGTGCGGTAGGCAATTTCGTGTCCATGAACGTTCACGGTTTCGAGTGCCATCTAGCCCTCCTATTCCTAAAAACCCAGCCTACGCCTCTGAGTCGAATTGGGCGAGAGTTTCGCCGAGAAATCCGAGTCCGACACGGCCTTGGACTATGAGAAATATGGTCGGGACGGAGAGATTTGAACTCTCGACCCCCTGCTCCCAAAGCAGGTGCGCTACCAAGCTGCGCCACGTCCCGTCCCCTCACCTTACAGCTTGAGCGCGAGGCCAAAGATTCCTGTGTGCATGGCTGATGTCAGAACAGTGCAGCGGAGGCACTACGATCCACACCCTGATGAAGTCAACAATCGA
>CANJEC010000048.1 GCA_947473395.1 Actinomycetota bacterium
ACTGGTTTTGAATTCATTCCAGATCAGATCAAACAGATTCATCACGCTCAGGTGTTTCAAATCGCTGCATCCGCTCGAGCGGGCCTTCAGCAGTTAGAGGGTACGAATCTGGCCAAGGTCCCTGACGGGCAGCCCGGATGGTCCTGTTATACGGGTACTGGGGCTGGCGCTGCTGTTTCTGCTTCTGGAGAGAAATCAGCTGGGTCCAAACTCATCGGAGGTTGGGCCCCTGGGCAAGAGCCCGCAAGTTTTGAGGGTGCTGGCATTTTGTTCCAGCCAGGCGACACGGTGGTTCTGCAAATGCACTACCACTATGCAGATTCGGTAACCCCGGACCAGTCGAGTTTTGTCATGCAAACCGAGCCAGGCACCAGCCCGTTGCGTGAGATTACGGTTATGAACCCACTCGCCCCAGTTGAGATCCCTTGCCCAGCAGGAGCTACGGAGCCGCTCTGCGATCGAGCGGCGGCGCTTGAGGACAACGTCAAACTTTATGGGCCCTCGGGCAAATTCATTGAGCAGGGACTTCTTCGAGCATGCAAGAAAACCGCCGAAGAATTAGCCGTCGGCCTGAATGGCACCTATTCCTCGTCTTGTGACTCTGCTGTTCCCTTTGATGGTCAGATCATCGAGGTACTCGGCCATATGCACACGCTCGGGCGGTCCTTCAGGATGACCCTGTGGCCCGATACCCCCCAGGAGAAGGTGCTCCTTGATATTCCCGACTGGAATTTCGACTGGCAGATGCTCTACGAACTGCAGACCCCAGTTGATGTGGTCAAGGGGGACAAAATCAGAATCGAGTGTTCCTGGAACCGAGATGCTGACCCACTTCGAGCAAAGCGATACATAGTTTTTGCCGAGGGTACCGAGGATGAAATGTGCTTCAACACCTACTCAATCATCCCGCCAGCCCTAGCACCCTCACCTGCAGCGAACGCAGCTACTCCCTAGTTCTGGGGCAGCGCCAACAGGTTCGGCAATGTCACGAAAGTCTTAGGATTCGGATTTGAGCTGCCTGCGTGCCAACGTGATAGCAGAGCAAGTTGCTATTTGAGTTCGGAGTTTGCAGATGAGCGAGACGGAAACCACTGAAAATATCGGCTTTGCCGACCTAGGACTTCGCCCTGAACTGCTTGATGCACTCACTGAGCTTGGCTACGAGGAGCCAACTCCCATTCAGCGAGAGTCGATTCCTCGGCTCCTTGAGGGACGGGACTTGCTAGGCCAGGCAGCAACTGGAACTGGAAAGACTGCAGCGTTTGCTCTGCCAATTCTTGAGCGCGTGATGGACAGTGACCGGACGGCCCCCACGGCCTTGGTACTAGTCCCGACGCGTGAACTTGCCATGCAAGTCTCAGAGGCAGTGCATCGCTATGGCCGAGCCGCCGGCGCACGCGTACTTCCCATCTATGGCGGCCAGCCCATCGGTCGACAGCTCGACGCCCTACGGAGGGGCGTGGATGTTGTCATAGCCACCCCCGGACGGGCTTTGGATCACCTCAAACGCAGAACGCTCCCCCTGCAGTCCATCCAAATGGTTGTCCTTGATGAGGCTGATGAGATGCTCGACATGGGCTTTGCTGAAGACATCGAGTCGATCCTGCAGGCCACCCCCGAGGATCGCCAAACAGTGCTGTTCTCGGCGACGATGCCTGGCCGTATCAACGGAATTGCCAAGCGGCATCTGACTGATCCGGTTCGGATCGAGATTGCAAAAGCAACAGCTGACTCTGCAACTGCTCCGCTGGTACGCCAGACGGCATACATCGTGTCTCGGGCTCATAAGGCGGCTGCTCTGGGAAGAATCCTCGATGTCGAAAGTCCAGCCGCTGCGATCGTATTTTGCCGCACACGCCACGAGGTTGATTCTCTGGCCGAGACCCTCAATGGTCGTGGCTACCGTGCCGAAGGCCTGCACGGCGGGATGAGCCAAGAGCAGCGTGATCGCGTGATGGGTCGATTGAGAGGCCAAACGGCCGAGCTGCTCGTCGCTACCGATGTTGCGGCACGTGGCCTAGATGTGGATCACCTGACGCACGTGGTCAACTACGACGTCCCCTCTGCACCAGAGGCGTATGTGCACCGCATCGGTCGTGTTGGACGTGCCGGCCGTGAAGGAATCGCCATTACTTTGGCCGAGCCTCGCGAGCAGCGACTTTTAAAGAACATTGAGCGCGTTACAGGTTCGCCAATCAGCATCGAGAAGGTTCCCACTGTTGAAGATCTCCGTAATCGACGGATGGAACTCACTATGGCAACGCTCCGGGAGACACTTCAGTCAGATGATCTTGACCGCTTCAGAACTGTGGTCGAGTCACTCTCTGAGGATTCAGACCTGTTCCAAATTGCACTTGCCGCCGTCAAACTTGCTCATGAGGCAACAGTTGGTTCCGAGGATATTGAAGAGATTCCCGAGGTTGCTAGCCGCCCTTCGAGAAATGCAAAGGACTCAACCAAGCGCGGGCCTCATGCAAAGAAGGGCTCACCATCTCAAAAGGGCAGCCGTCGCAGCGAAGGCTCTGCAGGTATGACCCGGCTCTACTTTGGAGCCGGCCGTGCAACAGGTATCCGTCCGAAGGATCTCGTTGGTGCAATTGCAAACGAGACCAAACTCAGCGGAAAAGACATCGGCAGCATCGAGATCCAAGATCGGTTCTCTCTCGTCGAGGTTCCCGAATCTGCAGTTGATGAGGTGCTCTGGGCAATGAAGCGAACCACGCTCAAAGGCAAGAAGACCAAGGTGCGCCGAGAGCGGTTCGATTCCCCATCTGATTGAGCGTCTGGGTCCCGAACAGCACTACTGAAGGCCTCGCAGAAGCCTCTGGCTGCAGTCAAGCATCAAGAACCCAACTAACCTGCGATCCCTGATGGAAAGATTTCTTGTTCCCCAAGGCGACTTTGCCCTCGCTACAACTAGTTCCACGCAACAAGAATCGCTTCGAGCTTGGGACGCTGCTGATGAGTATCTGCTGCAGCAGGCATCCGAGCTTGGCGACCTGAGCGGCAACCTGTTACTGATCAACGATCGTTGCGGAGCGCTCGCTGTAGCTCTGGCCCCTTTTGAGCCCAGTTCCTTGGGTGATTCCTATGTCTCGCAGCTTGCGACTAGTGCCAACCTTGAGCGCAACAAGATCGACCCATCGAGCGTTCGCCTGCTAGGAAGCCTTGATCCCCTGCCAGAGCGTGTGGATTACGCCTTCATCAAAGTGCCCAAGACCCTGGCGCTTCTCGAGGATCAACTTCTTCGGCTGGCACCCTCGGTGCACTCCAGCACGGTGATTGTTGCTGCGGGCATGACCAAGCACATTCACAACTCGACGTTGGCTCTGTTTGAGCGAATTCTTGGGCCGAGTAAGACATCCCTTGCCAAGAAGAAGGCCCGCCTGATCTTTGTTACTCCACATGAGGCGGAAACCGCCTTAAAACCGTTGGCAGTCGCCAGCTTTACTCTCGATCCAGGCAACATCAGGGTAAAGAGCTATCCGGGAGTGTTCTCCTCGGAGCGTCTTGACATCGGGACAAGCTTTTTCATCGACAATCTTCCTGATCAGGCAGGGCAGATTCGCATCATTGATCTGGGCTGCGGGAACGGTGTTGTGGGGTTGGTTCTGGCCTTAGACAACCCCGATGCCGATGTGATGTTCATTGACGAGAGCTTCTTAGCGGTCGCTTCAGCAGAATTGACTGTGCAGAGCAATCTGGAGGAACACGGTCAGTTCGAATTCTTGGTGGGTGACAGCTTGGGCTCACTTCGTTCTCACCCGGGTATCGCAGATGCCAGCATCGACTTGGTCTTTACCAACCCACCCTTCCATGATGATCATGCACTCAGCGACGCAACTGCTTGGCAGATGTTTTCTGATGCACATCGAGTCCTTCGCAGCAACGGACAACTCTGGGTTATTGGCAACAGGCATCTTGCCTACCACGCCAAACTCAAGCGGATCTTTGGCAATTGCGACATCATCGGGAGCAACTCCAAGTTCGTGGTGTTCCGTGCGACTCGAAAGCCAGCGCCAGTTCAACACAAAGCAGATGACTTCTCCTGAGAACTACATCTCCGTTGGATGTTCTTCTTCCCACCAGCTCAGGGCCCCGTTCGCTGCAGCTACAGCAGTGCTTAGAGTGGCCTGTAGCAGATAACCGCCGGTGGGAGCCTCCCAGTCGATCATCTCACCAGCTACAAACACCCCAGGACGCCGAAGAAGCATGAAACGGTGGTCGAGTTCCTCAAAAGCCACGCCGCCTGCTGTTGAGATTGCCCGGTCTAGTTCTTCTGTGGCCAACACCTGTAGCGGCAGAGATTTGATCAACTCGGCCATGTCAGAAGCTTGGCGAGGCAGAACGTTCTTGGTTGCTTCTCGCAGGAGTCCAATCGCAACAGCAGGAAGGCCAACCGTGCGCCGCAGAAGTGTCGAGGTTGATTCTTTTGGTCTGGCAGTGTTCAACCTCTGCTCAACCTGTTCACGGCTCAGGTCGGGGCGAAGGTCGATCATCATGGTCGTGTTGCCCTGAGCGTCACAGGCAGCTCGGAGTTCTCGACCAACTGCGTACACACAGCCACCCTCAATCCCCTCGGCAGAGATCATCATCTCGCCACGAACTGTCTCGCCTAGAACTATCTCCCCAGGAACTGGGTTCCCACGGGCTTGAACCGAGACATTCTTGAGCGGCATGCCTTCAAATTTGGAAATGAACTCGGCCGTCCAGTCAACCAAAAACCCTGAATTAGCTGGACGCAACTTATGAACGTTGATGCCAATCTCTTGGAATTTCGGTACCCAGCGACCGTCTGAACCCGTTCGTTGCCAGCTGCCACCCCCAAGACTCATCACGGTGATATCCGGGAACAGCTGCTGCGGCTCGACTTGATCCGAGTTCTTCTCGTTAGCGGCTACCAACAGGGCGCCAGTTGCTCGGTCCCAACCTAACCAGCGGTGACTTGTGAGGAGCCTCACTCCGAGCCCTTCAAGCCCTGCGAGCCAGGAACGCAGGAGTTCGGTAGCTCGAAAGCCAAGTGGAAATACCCGACCACTCGAACCAACAAAACTCTTCTGCGAAAGATCCTCACACCAAGCTTCAACAGCTGCTGGAGGAAAAGCAGATACTGACGGACCAAGCGCAGCTGACTTGTCCCCGTAGCGTGTCAGGAATTGCTCCAAAGGCTCTGAGTGAGTGATGTTGAGCCCACCACGACCGGCAATCAAAAACTTTCGACCCATGCTGGGCATCTGCTCGTACACCGTCACCGAAGCGCCCGCACGAGCGAGCACCTCGGCGGCCATGAGCCCACCAGGCCCTCCACCGATGACGGCAGCTGAGGGCCTCGTAGCCCCGGAGCCTGCAGCCGCTCCTGCGGAGAATTCAGAGTTCACAGCGCTGAGCCTAGATCGCGACTCCAGAGTCGCCCCTGTACCTGCTGAACCTGGTCTCCACTGGGCGTAACCTGAGGCCATGGGATATCAAGACGTGGACCGCAGTAGCGAGAGCGATCGAACTTGGCGACAGGAGGCGATTCGGAAAGTCGAGGCTGATGCGAACCGCTCTGCGGACACTCACCTGCTGGTCCTCCCACTGCCACAGGATTGGGGAATTCAGCTCTATCTGAAAGATGAGTCAACGCATCCAACTGGCTCACTGAAGCACCGATTGGCACGCTCACTCTTTCTTTATGCGCTGTCGAACGGTTGGATTGGCGCAGACACCACCGTGGTTGAAGCCTCATCGGGCTCTACAGCGGTGTCTGAGGCCTACTTCGCCCAACTCCTTGGCCTGCAGTTCGTAGCAGTTATGCCACGTGGCACAAGCAAAGAGAAATGCGTGCTGATCGAGCAGTTTGGCGGTAGCTGCCATTTCGTTGAGCAACCAGCTCAGATGTACGCAGAGGCCAGAGCAGTCGCCCTGCAGACGGGTGGCCACTACATGGATCAGTTCACGTTCTCTGAACGAGCGACGGACTGGCGCGGCAACAACAACATTGCTGAGTCCATCTTCGAACAACTCAGACTTGAACCGAACCCAATACCCTCTTGGATCGTTGTCGGGGCTGGCACTGGTGGCACCTCAGCAACCATCGGCCGCTATGTTCGCTACCGCCGTCACGACACCTCACTAGCTGTGGTGGACCCGGAGGGCTCGGCTTTTTTTGAGGGCTGGATGCGTCAGGACTCAAGCGTAACGAGCTCTGTGGCCTCTCGCATCGAGGGTATAGGTCGGCCACGGGTAGAGCCGTCATTTCTGCCGAGTGTGATTGATCGGATGATCCAGGTACCCGACGCAGCTTCGATTGCATCCATGCAGTATTTGCTCTCTGCAATCGGACGAAACGTTGGACCCTCAACTGGAACCAACCTCTGGGGATCGCTGCAGATCATCGCTGGGATGCGTGCTGCTCAGCAGACTGGCTCTGTGGTGACCTTGATTTGTGACGGCGGAGAACGCTACGGCCAACTGCATGACGAGAACTGGCTCAGCGCTGCCGGCCTTGATCCTGTGCGCCATATGCAGATACTCGAGCAGTTCCTAGCTGGAGGACCTTGGACGGCTACGAGCTCATCGGCTGAAGATTGATCCGCTCTGCAAAGGCTGACATCTCATCGCAGACTGCCTGTAGCTCTGTGCTCTGCGAAGGCGATACCACTAGTCGGTGAGCACCTGCACTAGCTGCGACAGCTATGGACTCTTCCGTAGTTGTAGACAACGCTCCCCCAAGGCTCAGTTCAAGCGCAGACGGGTCGCGCCCTGACTCCTCGGCCGCTTCGTTCATCACCCTCAGCATGCGGCTCAGCTCTTCGCCACGTAACCCGAGTGGCTGGAATCCGTCCCCGCGTAGCCCCGCTCGCCTAGCTGCTGCCTCGCTGTGGCCACCGATATGAATCGCAATCCCTTGCTTCTGTGCAGGTTTCGGGTTGCTGTGAGCATGGTCAAACTCAAAGAACTCCCCAGAAAAAGACAAGCCGTCCTCGTCCTCTGCGCCCCAGAGCACCCGAAGCACGTCAATGCATTCGTCGGTGCGCCTACCGCGAGTCGAGAACGGAATACCGCATGCCTCTAACTCTTCCTTCATCCAGCCAACGCCCACGCACAGTCTGACCCGCCCAGCCGACAGGCGGTCGATCGTAGCGAGACGCTTTGCCAGGACCACTGGATGGTGCTCCGGCAGGATGAGCACTCCGGTGGCGAGCTGCAAGGTTGTGGTGACGGCGGCCAGATACGCAAGCAGGTCTAACGGGTCGGGAACAATGCATTGATCAGGCAGCGGCATCCGACCAGATTCTGAGTAGGGATACTTGTGCTCGTAGCCAGAGATGACGACGGCGTGTTCAACAAGGACGATCGACTCGAATCCAAGGGCTTCGGCATGACGTGCAAACCCAGTCATCCAGTCGGGGTTTGCGGTTACGTCGGATCGAACGGGCGGAATGATTGCGAATTTCATGGTGGCCGGCTTTCCTTGGGACGACGAGAACAGGTTCCTCGTTGCCCAACAGTGCGAATCGGCGAGCAGCAAGAACTGCGGCGGCGATGTTCAACTCAACGGACATTGCATATTGCTAGCTATTGCCCAACAATGCCATCTCTACAACCGTGGCTGGTACTCAGGTCATGAGTTGCAGACACTCGTTCACCCCCTAGCATCAACAGGGGCTGTGTAACTTGTACAACCCCTGACTGGTTCGCATGGACAAAGGAGCTCCCTGATGAGTAGCAGCGCATACGAGTTGGTCATTTTTGGCGGAAACGCCGGTGGCCTTTCGGTTGCGGTCTCTATGCAAGAAGCCGGACTCGAACAGGTTCGCATCTTGGAGCCCAGTTCGGCAGTGGCATTTCCTGAACTCGTTGGCGAGCATCAGCTCGATGTCGGCTACGGAGAGACGGTTCAATCCATTGCCCTAGCTGCCACCTCAGACACGAGTTCTGACAGTGGCGCATCCGACGGCGATCTCATCGTGACGACACAGCGGCATGCGTACCGGACTCGTGCTGTTGTCATTGCGCAGCGCGGAGACAATCCTGACTGGCGACCCCCTATTGCCGCACGCATTGGCGAACGAATCCTGATTGATCAGATCCCAGCTACTGCTGTCGATGAAGACGTACTCGTGATCGGCCATACCGATCACGCCGTTGAGATTGCTTCGGCACTGGCCACAGCCGGTGCTGGCGTGGTTCTAGCAGGCGGCGGGATGGACCCCGCACGAATGTCTCCTGCAGGGGAGTCTTGGCTTCGCCGTCTGGAACGCGAGCGCCGGGCAACCCTGTTGTATCGCTCTATTCCTGATCAGGTTGATGAGGTTGACGGGTACCCGATGGCCTTTTTCAGCGACCGTCGTACACCCGACTTGCAGTTCGACCATGTGGTCTTTGCCTCGGAGCGCACGATCTTGCAGCCCGAGGAAGTAGGAGCGACGCAAGACGCTCTTGGCAGCGGCAGAGTGTTCTTTATTGGTGATGTAGATCTAGCTCCAGAGGGCCTCGCTGTGGCTCCAGGTTGGGATATCGCCCGTGTCGTGGCACAGGTCTTCCCGCAGGTTGAGTTGATCGAACCGCCCTCCGCCGCAGAGCGACGACGTGGCTTCACCGGAGCGATCGAGGAACTCTGCGCCGAAAACTACAACGCAACTATTACTCACTTCGAGCCTACGCATTCAGACCTGTGGGTTTTGAGGGTCCGTCCGGATCGCGGCGAAATATCGCATCTTCCCGGGCAATACGCCTCGCTGGGGTTGGGATACTGGGAAGCTCGTATTGATGACGCAGAGGACCCTCGCCTGGAGGAGCAGTGGGAGAAGCTAGTCCGTCGCTCCTACTCAATCTCTAGTCGGATGTTCGACGAATACGGATACCTCTCTGGGGAGGAAGGCGTAGAGGAGCTTGAGTTCTACATCGTTCTTGTTCCTCCAACCGAAGACAACGTGCCCGGCCTGACTCCAAGATTGGCGCTCAAACGCCCCGGGGACCGCATCTACCTAGGGCCAAAGGTTGCGGGCCGCTACACCCTTGCCGCTGTAACGGACCCACTGAGTACGGTTCTGTTCTTCTCGACTGGTACTGGCGAGGCACCCCATAACGCAATGGTGATTGAACTGCTCAGAAAGGGCCACCGCGGGCCGATCCTTTCGGCAGTATCGGTGCGCGAATGGGCAGATCTTGGCTATCTCAAGCAACATCGAGAACTCGAGGAGCGATACTCCAACTACCACTACCTACCCATGCCAACTCGCGAGGCAGATGTTCCCAAACGCTATATTCAGTCGCTGATTACCGAGGGAACCTTGACTACGGAATATGGCATCACGCTCGACCCGGAAACAACAAACGTGTACCTGTGCGGCAACCCATCCATGATTGGGCTTCCCGAAGAGGTGGACGGGGTTGAGGTCTTCCCAGAAACGACCGGAGTCGTAGAACTCCTCGCTGCAAAGGGGTTTTTGATCGATCACCGCAAGCAACGGGGCAACTTGCACTTCGAAGAGTATTGGTAGGCCGATGCTCGCAGTTCGGTGCATCTCACAATCCTCCACAGATCCACTGAGTGGCCTGAGCCTCGAAGAGGTTCCGCCTCCAGAACCGCCAGATGGGTGGGTGCGAGTCAATATGCGTACCTGCGCTTTGAATCACCATGACTTGTGGTCGCTGAAGGGCGTTGGCTTGGACCCGTCCCGTCTTCCCATGACGCTCGGCTGCGATGGTGCTGGACAGCTTGATGACGGCACCGAGGTCGTGATTCATTCGGTGATTGGCGACCCCGAGGCTGGTGGAGGTGATGAGACTCTTGACCCGCGACGCACGCTGCTGTCTGAGTTACATCAAGGAACGCTCGCTGAGCAGGTGATTGTCCCGGTCCGAAATCTGGTAGCCAAACCCAAGGCACTGACCTGGGAGGAAGCTGCATGCATGCCTTCGGCATGGCTTACTGCCTACAGAATGCTGACTACTCGATCGGGCCTAGATGGCCCTGGAAACGTGCTCGTTCAGGGCGCTGGCGGCGGCGTTGCGACGGCTGCAATCCAATTGGGCGTTGCTCTGGGACACCGCGTGTTTTGCACCTCTCGAGATCCGCAGAAGCGTGCTCGCTCGCTCGGCTTAGGCGCAGAGCTCGCCCTTGCCTCTGGGGAGCGATTTCCCGACAAGATGGACCTAGTCATCGAGACGGTCGGCGATGCCACCTGGGAGCATTCGCTTCGTTCGCTTCGCCCTGGTGGCCGGATTGTGGTCAGCGGTGCCACGAGCGGAGCGAATCCACCTGCAGACTTGAATCGGGTTTTCTTCTTGCAGCTCAGCGTGGTGGGATCCACCATGGGAACTCGCGAAGAACTCATCGAACTCCTCGAGTTCATGGAGTCATCAGATGTGCGACCTGTCATTGACGAGGTTCGACCACTAGCTGATGCTCGAAAAGCCTTCGAGCGTCTGCAAGCTGGTGACGGCTTTGGTAAGCAGGTTTTTACGGTCTAGGACCAAGTTGGCATGATCAGGTTGCCTCGGCTTTGGCATCCAGTGAACCTCAGGCCAATTCAGTGTTAGAGGAATTCTGCGGTTGACCCGCCGAGCGGAATTGGGTCCATACCTAATTTGCGGTGGTCCCATGAGCGGACTCTCTCGGTGTCGACTCGCACTGCAACACGCTTATGCAGCATGAATTCCACAAGCGGACTGAGGTCTTCGGTGTAGGGGCCGTTATAGCGCTCCCAGATATTGACCCCCACTTGCCAGAGCAGGTCAGGATCCTCGACGATCTCAGCGGTCCCCTCTAGGGAAACCCCCCGAAGCGTGTCGTAGGTGTGGCCATCTTCCACCATGACGGTGATTCGATTATCGCGTCGCAGGTTCACAGCTTTTTGGGAACGGGCCTTGGTCTCAAACCAGATCTGCCCGTCAATCACGGCATACCACATGGCAACAAGGTGAGGGGTTCCTGTTGAGCCAACAGTGGCCATGGTGGCTGA
>CANJEC010000049.1 GCA_947473395.1 Actinomycetota bacterium
CACAGTTTGCGTTTAGGGGCCGTTTTCGACTGAACTAGCAGCACCACATTTGCATTACTTTTTTGGGAGCTGTGCATGGCGCTAGACGTCACGACAAAAGATTGCACTGCCCTCAGCGACTCGGAGCTGGCCGAGATGGCCGACATCTGTGCTGATGGCGGACATTGCTACGGGGTGGGAGAGCTCTCCAAGCAGGTTGACGTCTGGGTGCTTGTCACGCTCGTCCGTGAAGGAAACCTGCTGCGTGGGTTCTCATTTTCGACCCTGGAACGAATTGGTGGAACTCCTTGCATCTTGCTGGGAGTGGCTGCTGTTAAGCGAACCTCAAAACGAGATGCCACGCTCAGGGCACTGATTGGCGACAATTTCCGCCGTGCTTTGATGGCCTTCCCTGATGAAGATGTCTTGCTCGGTACGCGCATGAGTGACGCAGGGGCCCTCGAGGGCTTTCGACTGTTGACTGACATTGTTCCTCGACCGGAGCACAAGCCCTCGGGTGAGGAGCGCGCATGGGGTCGGCGGCTTGTGAAACGCTTCGGAATTGAATCTCATCGCTACAATGACCAAGTGTTCACCATCACTGGTGATGGGTCTCCGCCGCTGGTTCTGGATCACGAATCCCTCAAGCCTGACACCATCGAAGTTGCCGTTGCGGCGCAGTTCACGCACCTAGACGGATCACGTGGTGATTGCGTGGTTGTTTGCGGATGGGCAATGGCCGAGGAACTCCTCAAGCACGGGTGAGCAATTCCGCTCAAGAGTTTGAACACGTGCTGGCATCGCGCCGCATGTGTCGGGATTTCGTGGAGCAGGACATCGATCCAGAACTGCTGAAGAAGGTGCTTCTTGCAGCATTTCGAGGGCCATCCGCTGGCAACACCTCTGCCATTGAATTACTGGTGTTGTCACAGCCACAAGTGCAGCAGTATTGGTCCCTGACCCTTACCGAAGAGAAGCGAGAGAGTTTCCCTTGGCCTGGCTTGCTCAAGGCGCCCACCCTGGTGATCCCCCTGGTGCGGCCGAGTGCCTATCAGGAGCGCTATCAGGAGCGAGACAAGGCACACACGGGGCTTGGTGACAGTCTTGAAGCATGGCAGGTTCCGTACTGGTTTGTAGACGGGGGAGCCGGCCTGATGGGCCTGTTATTGGCTGCCGAGGCCGCAGGCCTTGGGGCGCTGCTCTTTGGGCAGTTCCAACATGAACGAGCACTAGCAACAGCTTTTGGGGTGCCAGAGGATTACCGGGCCCTAGGAACGGTGGCACTTGGCTGGCCAAGCACTAGCGGCCGAAAACCGTCGGTTTCTGCTGCACGCGGCCGAGCAGACCCGGAGTTGCTGATTCATCATCAGGCTTGGTAGCCGATTTGCTGAGCGTTGGTCGCTGATTCGGAACTAGGTTCGATTCACATCACTCAGCACAGAAGGGTTGACAACATGCGTATGCAGAGGTTCTGGTCATGGATGGCAGTCAACCTCGGACGCCATGCGGGCAGGGTGGCGGCCATTGGCTTGGTGTTTACGATTGCACTCGGATTTGGAATCACGAAGCTCGAATTCGCAACGGGGCAGGACAGTTACCTCAACAAGAACGATGTGGTCTACAAGGACAACATCGCCTATCAGGAACTCTTCGGCGGCCAAGCAATGCTCTCGGTTATCTCCATGGAGAATGGCGCAAAGATCGATTCGATTTTTACTGCCGAGGGCATCGCCACCATGGAAGCAGTGGCGCAGAAGTTGCGAGACTCTGGGCAGGTGCTTGGAGTCATTTCTCCGGTGACGGCGCTTGATTTCTCTGCATCCCTTGTCACCTCAGCCGATGGAAACCCATTTAACGCAGTTGCGGCCAAGGCGCTCGTCAACGCTCAGAAGGTAGCGGAAGCTTCCGGGGATACGGTCAGCGCCCAGGCTCGCACAGCCGACCTAGCTATTACGACGCAGCGACTGCTAGCCATTCCTGCAGATCAGCAAACCCTAGAGAATCCCGAATGGGTCAAGTTTTTGCTCTATGACAATGCAGGCGAAGTGCGCTTAGCTCTGCGGCCGTTTTTCCCTGATGACACCCACGCTCAGATGATCACCCGGTTACCGGGCAACGGGTCGATCGAAGCAGAGGGTGCAGCCTCAGACACGATTATTTCAACAACAAAAGCATTGAAGTTCCCAGATGCGCAGGTGACTACTACGGGAGCACCGGTCCTGCTCAAAGGAATCAACGACTACCTCAAGGGCGGCATGTTGGGACTCGGTGCGATAGCCGTTGCCGTCATGATGGTCATCTTGTTGCTCTTCTTCAATGTGCGCTGGCGACTGCTTCCGCTCTTGGTAGTACTCATCGGTGTGATCTGGGCCTTTGGCCTAGCTGGCTACTTGGGAGTGCCACTCACATTGGTGACGATTGCAGGGCTTCCGGTGATGCTTGGCATAGGCATCGATTACGCCATCCAGATGCATTCACGCATCGAGGAGGAGGTCATTATTGACCGTTCCCCTCATCCCATTCAGTCTGCGGCTCGTGGACTTGGCCCAGCATTGCTGGTGGTCACCTTCGATGCAGTGTTTGCGTTTCTGGCAATTCAGATTTCGAAAGTTCCGATGATCCGCGAGTTCGGCTGGCTGCTCATTGTGGGCATCATTGCCATCTGCGTCTCTTCAATCGTGAACCCGCTTGCTGCTCTGGGCATTCGTGAATACAAATCTCCGACCAAGGGTCGCGATTTCTCTGAAGGCAAACTCGGCAGACTTGTCGTCAAGATGGGAAGCCTGCCAGCAACTGCTGCGCTCTGGCTTGCAGTTGTAGCCGTCATAGTCTTCGTTGTGGGTAGTGTGTTGGAGCCACGACTCAAGCTAGAGACAGACCCCATCAACTGGGTGAATCAGGATTCTCAGGTCATCAAAGACCTTCGCAACATTGAGTCAGAAATCGGCGGGTCTTCAGAACTTGGGGTCTTTGTTCAGTCCACAGATCAGGCGAGTCTCTACAGTGACTCCTCGGTCGCATTCGTGGACTCCTTCACCCGCGAACAGCTGACCAAATATTCCAAAGAGTTGCTCGTGGGGTCGAGCATCGTGGCCACGGTGTCTGACCTCACCGACATTCCAGGAGCCAAGCATGTCTCGCCTGCTGCAGCCGATGTGCAACAGGCTTGGGATCTAGCGCCAAAAGACATCCAACTCTCAACGGCGTCGCCGAACGGTAAGAATTTCAACATAGCGTTCCTGACTCGGCCGATCTCACTCGAAGGCCAAGCCGTGGTGGTAGACGGGATTCGTCAAACGGAGGCACCGCCGGGCATCAAGGTGACCCCCTCAGGCTTGGCCGTGGTTGGGGTCGGGCTACTGCAAAACCTTGAGGCGAACCTTGTGCAACTCACTTGGCTCGCCGTCGGACTGGTGTTCTTGTTCTTGTGGGTTCGATTGCGCTCCTTCGTGCGCGCTGTGTTGTCCATGGTTCCGGTGCTGATCGCCTCTGGTTTGGCAACCATTGCGATCTACCTACTCGGCATAGAACTCAGCCCGATGACTGCAGTTGGTGGGCCACTTGTAGTTGCCACCTGCACGGAGTTCACCTCGCTGATTCTGCTGCGATACATCGAGGAGCGTCAGCGCGGCCTTGAGCCACGTGAGGCCATCGATGTCACTGCTGGTCGAACAGGTCGGGCATTCATCGTCTCGGCCATGACTGCCATAGCCGGTGTGGGCGTAATTGCGTTCTCTTCGCTTCCGCTACTGGCTAACTTTGGGCTCTTTGTGGCGCTCAAGATTGCTATCGCCCTGATAGCGGCGCTGACCATTCTTCATCCGCTGATTGTGTGGGCAGATAAGCGTGGCTGGGTTTCCAAGGGCATGCTCGATCGACCCGAGGCCCCATTTATCGAGGTGCCTGATCATCAAGTAGATGCGCTCAGTTAGCCGGCTAGTTCGCTAGATCGGTGGAGGGGGCGCCACTTAGTCGAGTTGTGCCTGAAGCTCTGCTGTGCTCGCTGCGGGTGTGCCACAGGTGTGGTTTCGGCACACATAGGCCAATCCATCTGCGCCCGTTGCTGAGCGGCCCTCCCAGAGCGGCCCAGACCCTGGCTCTCCCCAGGCCAAGATGCTGCCCGGGTCAAAGCGGCTCTGCAGCACCTGAACAAGATCTGGTCGATCTCCGGTGACGACCACCTCGGTGACTCCAAGTGCGTGCAACTCAATCGCCCAGAGCAGATTGCCAAAGCTCATGGGGTGCTTGCCGGCCACCCCGCCGAGGGTGCGCAAAATCGTCCGAGCATGCTCCCCGTAGCGTGATTCACCCGTGTGGGCTTCGAGGCGCAACAGACCAACTGCTGTCATGCTGTTTGCAGATGGAGTTGCGTTGTCCATCAAGTCTTTTGGTCGTGAAACTAACTGTTCAGCATCCTCGCCGGTTGTCCACACCCCGCCGTCGATATCCCAAAAAAGTTCGATCAGGCTGTCTGCTGTTGTCGTTGCCTCTTCCAACCAACGCAGGGTGCCGGTGGCCTCATATAGGCAGATGAATCCGTCGATCAGCGCGGCATAATCAGCGGCGTAGGCCAAGTGTCGTGCACCCCCCAAACCTTGGTTCAAGTCTGCCTGCCAAGACCGCAGCCAGCGTTGGCCAGAGGTCGCGGACGTAGAGGGGACGCGCAAGGATTCGCACAAGAAATGGGCAGTGGACTCTGCTGCAGCGAGCCAGTCTGGGCGCTGTGTGGCTGCTGCGGCTTCGGCCAAGGTGGCCAACATGAGTGCATTCCACTCGGTGAGGACTTTGTTGTCTAGACCGGGTCGCGGCCGGGTAGCGCGGCTCTGCAAAAGGGCAGCACGAGCCGACTCGATCCCAGCACTGCGCTCAAGGTTGCCGCGTTCGTGCATGCGGTTTGGAATGGAGGCGCCTTCAAAGTTGCCGGCCTCTGAGATGCCATAGAAGGCGAGGGTCTCCTCGGTGAGGTGGCCCAGATTTGCCTGCTCGAGAGCAGCTGCCACCTCTTGTGGAGTCCAGACATAAAAAGCGCCCTCCTCTGCGTGGTCTGCATCTGCAGTTGCAAAGCTGTCGGCGTCCTCAGCGGAGTAACGGCCCCCGCTTGGATGTGACAGGTCGCGAAGGACGTAGTCAATAATCTCGGTGAGTACCTGCAAGTAGCGTTCTTCGCCCGTCACTTGCCAAGCCCATAGGTAGCTCCGCCCGAGCAGCGCATTGTCATAGAGCATCTTTTCGAAATGCGGCACAAGCCAGCGCTCATCTACGGAGTAGCGCGAGAACCCACCACCGATATGGTCATAGATTCCTCCGGCAGCGAGAGCGTCAAGCGAGGTTGTCACCGCCTCAAGCGCTGTCTCGGACCCTGTGCGTCGAACATGTCGCAGGAGGTGACCCAAGCTCATCGACTGCGGAAACTTGGGCGCACCGCCGAATCCTCCCCACTGAGGGTCATAGGCAGCAAGCAGGGCCAAAGTTGCCTCATCGAGCACCTGTGCAGATGGCAGCGGTGCATCGGTACCTGCAGATGGGTTGCGCCCAATACTCTGCACGAGTCGAGTTGCCTGTTCCATGAGTTCGTCTCGACGGGTTTGCCAAGCATCCTCAATGGCTGTGAGCAGTTGCGTAAAGCTCAAGGTCCCGCCGCGCTGCTCCTTTGGAAAGTACGTGCCGCAGTAGAAGGGCTCCCCCTCGGGTGTCATGAATACGGTCATCGGCCAGCCGCCGTGGCCAGTCATTGCTTGGGTTGCCTCCATATAGATGGCGTCGATATCTGGGCGCTCCTCGCGGTCCACCTTGATGTTCACGAATTTCGCATTCATCAACGCTGCGGTCTCTTCATCCTCAAAGGACTCATGCGCCATGACATGGCACCAATGGCAAGCCGAGTAGCCAACGGACAATAGAACCGGTCGGTCCTGTGAGCGAGCAAGTTCAAAGGCCTCGGGTCCCCACGGAAACCAGTCCACGGGGTTCTCGGCGTGCTGGCGCAGGTAGGGGCTGGTCTCGGTCGCAAGTCGGTTCGTCACGCTGTCACGATACCTACCTATGCAGAGCTGCACCGATTGGGCCTATGCAGAGCTGCACCGATTGGGTCAATGCAGAGCTGCACCGGTTGGGCTTTGGCTCAGCCTCCGAGAAGCGGGGTACCAATGGGTGGACCGCTAATGTTCTGCGACTCTTAGCGAAAGGTGGAGCATGCACATCGGAGTTTTGGGTGCTGGACGGATTGGCCAGACTCACATCATCAACCTGGCTGAACTGCCAGGAGTGTCAGAGGTGCTCGTCTACGACCCGGATCTCCAAGCAGTACAACGGGTTCAAGAAATCGCGACGGTGTGTTCCTCTGTCGACGAACTCCTCGAACGTAGCGAAGGCGTAGTCGTTGCGACTCCAACCGCTCAACACCCTGAAGATGTTCGTGCTGTGGCCGATGCTGGTCTGCCTTGCTTTTCTGAAAAGCCCATCTCGCTTGATCTTTCTGCCACTCAGGAATGCCTTGGGTATGTAGCCGCAGCAGGCATCGAACTGCAGGTCGGGTTTCACCGCAGGTTCGACCCAGGTTTTTTGAAGATGCGCCGCGCTGTTGAATCCGGTGACCTAGGTGAGCTCTACCTGATACGGGCTGCTTGTCACGACTACGAGCCTCCACATGAAAGTTACTTGCCCACGGCCGGCTCGATCTTTTGCGATATGCATATCCATGATTTCGACGCGATTGCATGGCTGAGTGGTATGACCCCGATTGACGTGGTTGCTCGCGGGTCAGTACTTGTCGATGAGATGTTTGCCCGCAACGACGATGTTGATACCTCAGCTGCAATCATGACGCTCGAGGGTGGCGCTCTCGCAATGCTGACCGGTACCCGGCAAAACGGGGTGGGGTATGACCACCGCACAGAGGTGATCGGTTCTCGTGACGCCCTGAGCGCTGGGCTGGGACCACAGATGCCACTGCGCTCGGCTGACCCTGGGGTCCTGCAGCCCGTGGACCCATACCCAAATTTTCCGATTCGTTTCCATCAGGCCTACGCAGCCGAGATGGCTGCATTTGTCGACCTCGTGGCAGGCGAGGGGCCCAATCAGTGTCCGGGAAGCGCTGCGGAGGATGCCCTGCGAGTAGCGCTCGCCGCTGATCTTTCGCTAGCTCGGGGTTCGGCAGTGCGAATTGATGAGATCTAGATAAACCCCACCCCGTTGCTTCGGGCAGAATGAAGGGATGGACCTGAGGCTTGATGGCAAAGTGGCACTTATTACGGGTGCGTCACGTGGAATTGGCGCGGCTATGGCGGCTGAGTTTGTAGCTGCGGGTGCTCAGGTCATGATCTCCTCTCGTAAAGAGGCTGCTCTTATCGAGACGGCGGCTGCGATCGAATCCAGGTTTGGTGATTCGGTAGGTGAGCCTCAGGTAGCAGTCTTTGAGGCGAACGCCGGAAACCCAGAGGCTGCTGAAGCTTGCGTTTCGGCCACGATCGAGCGGTTTGGTCGCTTAGATATTTTGGTGAACAACGCTGCTACGAATCCATATATGGGCAGCATGATCGAGATTGATCTTCCCCGTTTAGACAAGACCTATGAGGTCAATCTGCGAGGCGCGTTTGTCTGGGCTCAGCAGGCATGGAAGCAGTCGATGTCAGAACATGGCGGCAACATCATCAACATTTCTTCTATTGGTGGTCTGAGCGTCGAAACCAGCATTGGGCACTACAACGTGACAAAGGCAGCGCTGCTGCATCTGACCCGGTCCCTAGCTAAGGAACTTGCGCCGGGAGTACGGGTTAACGCCCTGTGCCCGGGTCTAGTCAAGACAGACATGGCCCGAGCCCTGTGGGAATCAGGCGAAGAGACGATCTCTCAAATGATTCCCCTGCATCGCCTAGGAGAACCCGAGGACATAGCGCGTGCAGCGCTGTTCTTGGCCTCGGATGCCTCCTCGTGGATCACTGGTACCTGCATCGTGGTAGACGGCGGCATGCTGCTCTAAAGCCGCTGCAGGTAGTTCAGCGAGCAGAGAGTTCAGCGAGCAGGGAGTTCAGCGAGCGCTCGAGGAAATCACAAGGCGTGTGCCGAGTACCTCATCGCAGTCAACAACCCAGCGACCTGAAGCCACTTTGTGTGCCCCAGGTACGTAGCCGGGTTCGTCGAAATTGAAGAACAGGTGACGAACACGTCCCGGGCGGTCACCAACCCACTCTGCAATCTCTGCATGTGCCGCTTCGAGCAAACGCAATCGGCCGGGGCCTCCCCAGCCCAACTCAGCCCAGTGGTTTCCGTCTATGGCAGCGCCAGTTGACAAAACTCGTCCGCCAAGGAGGTCTCGAAACAACGCCAGCGCCGCTGCAAGGTCATGAACGGCATGTACCACTCGGCCGAGTGACGCAACGGGGTGATCAAACCCGATCTCTGGAAACCCTTCTGGCTCATCAAGGATCTGCGCAGGTTGTTCGGTCATCTGCACTAACTGCAGGACCACTCCTTGGGCATCTCGCGGCCGAAGAAAGGCCTCGTGCCATGTGGGGTCCTCGTGGTTCTCGGCGACTGCGTGAATTCCTGCGGCACGTAAACGCTCAAGCATCCCTGCTAAGTCGGTCACCATAAAAGTCAGGTGGTGTGGACCGACTCCGTACTTCTCTAAGAACCGCTCCACTACTTCTGAGCCAGGCTCTTCTTCGCCATCGGCTGTCTCGGGGTGGATACCTTCGAGGATGAATCCATTTGCGAAGCGCAGGTCCGTCCACCCGTAACCCTGACCCGTTCCGCTTCCAGCGAATCGCCCTCCGAGCGATTCCGCCATCATTGCCCATAGGTCGGTAGGGCGCTTGACGACAAGCGCCACGCGGTCAAAGCGCACGCCGATCTCTTCGGCGCTGTTAGCGCTGTCCTCGCCTAGGTTCATCCCGCTCACTCGGCATCCATACGTCTAACGCTCCCGCGAAGAGTGTTGTTCCGTCAGAGTCATTCTACGAAGCTTGCCAACGGAAGTGCGCGGCAGCGAATCGACAAGACGAATTTCTTTTGGTGCCGAGGCCACGGGCAACTGATTGCGTACAAGTTCTCGTGCAGCTTCCAGGCTCAGAGGAACCTCACCGGGCTGCGGAACGACTAGGGCAACAACACGTTGGCCCCACTCGGGGTCAGCTATGCCAATCACAGCTACCTCGCTCACCGTGCCATGTTGAAGCAGTACCGCTTCCACAGCGTGTGGCCAGACCTTTTCGCCACCTGTCACGATCATCTCGTCCACTCGGCCCAGCACGGTCAGCATTCCTGTTGCGGAATCGATCTGCCCAACATCTCCCGTGCGAAGCCAGCCCTGAGCATCGAGGGGATTGCTGCCATCACGGTAAGCGCGCAACATGGTGGGGGAGCGGAGTTCAATCAATCCGGCCGGTGTGGTTCGCATCTCTACTCCGTTCAGAGCTAGGCCCTCGTAGACGACACCACCAAAGGTTTCGGTCATTCCGTAGGTCGCAATGGTATTGCTAGGTCGTTCAGTGGGGATTGCAGAACCCCCCAACAAGATGCTGTGGAAAGGTTGTGGGTCAATGCGCTGAAGGAGCGTGGGTACCAACGAGACATGGGTTGCTCCGTCGCGTTGTGCCGCGGCTATCCCCTTGGGGTCCGCCCGTTCAAGCATCTGTAACGCAGTACCGGTCAGGACTGCTCTGGTCACCACTGAGAGTCCGCCCACATGCGATAGCGGAAGGCATGCCAGCCAGCAGGAATTGGCGATGACACCTGCAGCAGTTGAGCTACAAAATGCTGCGTAGTCGATGCCTCGATGAGTATGCACCGCACCCTTGGGTTGGCCTGTGGTGCCAGAGGTCAGCACCACGAGTGCATCGCCATCTTCTACGGGAAGCGATGCCGACAGCTTGTGGCGCTCGCCATGAGCGTCGATGACTGCTGCAGGCCGCATAGCCCCAAGCATTGCTGTGATGTGAGCGGGGGGTGCTTTTGGATCAAGAGGCAACACAGCATCACCGTCTTCCCATGCGCTGAGGAGCGCCTGAAGGAATGCTGGGCCGGCTGGAAGGTCAAGGGCAATGAGTTCTCGCACTGTCCTAAGCGTGCCACCTAGAGTTGCCGAGTGCAGAACAGGCCGGATCAGGGGGCAGTTGTAACGTTGTCAGCTGGGCCACCTGCTTGGGTGTTGGCAGTCCTGTTGCCGATCGCAGCAATTGGGCTGATCTGGTTTCGCAGCTCCGACTCAGGCCTTGAGTCAACCCCCTCAGATCCGGTGCCTCCGGTCTTCATGGCAGTTCTGACTCTGGTCGCTGTGGCCGTGCTGGCCTGGCGTTGTGTTACCCAGCGCGCCGCCCTCGACGAGGACGGCCTGCATTGTCGAAACCTGACCATGAGCTATCACCTGGAATGGGAGCGAATCGAACGCTTGCAATTGCTTCGACGAGGCGGACTTCAGATTGTTGAGGTGCGAGTTCGAGGGCTGCGACGCCATAATCGACTGGGGGCCGCAACTCGGTTCTTCGGTGAAGAAGCCGAGGTGGTGCTCGATTCCCTGCGAGCTCACCCTCAGGCATGTGCCCTGCTCGATGAGCAGGAGTCCTAACATCGCCCCAAGATGAATCGCCCTGTCGCCAACCAAAAACAAGATCAGCCGCCACTTCCCACAGACTGGAAGAAGTGGATTCTGGGTGCCCGCCCGCGAACCCTGCCGGCTGCTATCGCTCCGGTCATTGTTGGTACTGCAGTAGCAGCAGGAGCATCGGCGGGTGTTCTGAAAGGGATCCAAGTCTGGATCGTGGCCTGTGCGCTTGGGGTTGCTGTATTTGTCCAAATC
>CANJEC010000050.1 GCA_947473395.1 Actinomycetota bacterium
GATCAATACCCTGGGAATCCTTCGCCGAGCCAAAAGCCAACACCGACATCGCCGGCACCGCTAGAGCCGCGCACAACGCGCTGATCGGCAACAGGAGCACACACATCGAATCCAGAGCCCAACGCAGCGAAGAGACAAAGGCAGATGTATCGCCCGCCTGATGCTCGGCGACGAGCTCCGGAAGAATCGTTGTGTGGATCGGCTGAGCAATGATTCCGTAGGGGGCAAGGAAGAAAAACCAGCCCACCTGATAGGCAACGACCCCGCCTTCAACCGCTCCCCCAGCGATAATTGCTGCACCAAGCAGTAGGGCCGCAAATCCGTGCTGCAGGCTTGCCCATCCTGATAACCCAAGCACCTTTCGAAGGCCTTCGTGCTGCCGGGTAAATCTGGGACGTAGTGAGAAGCCGCTTCGCCAGACTGCTACCGAGGGCACAGCGACAAAGGCAACAACTCCGAGCGTGCCGCCGAGTGCTAGCAGCAGCTTCTCATTGGTGCTCAGCTCCAACCCTGGGTCCGGGCCTGCAACGTATCGAAACGCCAACAAGAACCCGACCATCACCACCGTGTTGCCAATCGGGGCCAGGGCAGCCACGACAAAGCTTCTCTTGGCGTTGAGCACTGCAGTAGAGATTGCACCTAGGCCGTACAGCACTACCTGAGGAATAAAGAACAACAACAAGAATGCGGTCAACGCTTGCTGCTGAGAGGCAATAGTTGGGTCCTCGACTGCAGCAGTGAGCAGATCCGCAATCCACGGTGCTGCAAGCATGCCCACCAGCGCGACCACCCCGAGAACGATGATTGCAACGCCGAGCAGTTCTCCTGCGAGGTGCTCGGCCCCCTTTTGGTCGCCACGGTCAAAGTAGCCAACAAATGTCGGCACCAGCACAGCCGAGAGTGCCCCAGCGGCTAACAGCTCAAAGAGAACATTCGAGACCGTATTGGAACTTTGAAATGCGTTGCCCAGATAGGTCGTACCGAGCACAGCTGCAATGGCCAGCACTCGGATCCCGCCGAACCCCCGAGAGACTGCTGCAGCCGCACCCATTCCTGCGGCCGTACGGGACACTGCACGTGAACCGCCAGCCGGTTCACTCATGGGCCAAGCCACTGGGGCAGCACGCCATCAACCCCCGGGCCATACCCAAAATTGCCGCTTCTGCCCTTTTGTAAATCGGCTGCGGCTAGAACAGCGGCCACCCTGCCTGCTACTAGGTCCAGATCGTTGACAGTCGAGATCGTCAACTCACGTCCGGCCATTGCTGATCTCAAAATATCTCCCCGCTGGGCCGGATTCTCTTGCTCCGGCGGTGCAGGCACGAACAACTCGGCAAGCACGGTTGGAATTTTGAGGGTCGAGGCAGCTTCGACAAGTTCACCGGCAGCAGACCCTGGTTTTCCTAGGGTGCTGTTGGTCCCGGTTACGACGAACAGAGAAAGTTCCTGCCCACCTGCACCATCGGTTCCATCAACACTGAGCAGCTTCACAAAGCCAGCCTCTTGTAATTGTTTCAGCACAGCATTGTTCAAGATATCTAGCGAGGGATCCGGAACCGAAGTGGTCACAGGAACGCTTGAACTGGGATCTTGTCCTGCGGCGACAGTTGTTGTTGTTGTTGTGCTCGAGGCGTTTACGGACTCGGCCTCCGCTGGCCGAAGAATCAAACCCCAGACAGCTCGTTGGAGTTGCGTCACTGATACATCAGCAGATTCCGCAATCTGAGCTAGTTGTTCGCGGTCCGCCTTGTCTTTCAGGTTCCAACTGGGCTCAAGGGCCAAGATCCCAGCCACGCTCGCACCAGATTGGCGAAGCCTGACGACAAGGTCTTGCACCGGGCCTAACTCAACTCCAGGCTCGAGTACCACAACGGCTGTGGTCTCGGGAAGTTGACCCTCTACTGCGAACGGGGCGGATGCATCGACATATTGCTGGAGGTCTTCGATCTCGGTGTTCTTGTCGTCGATGGAAGCCACTGTGTCGTTCAGGTTCGCCTCGACTCGGGCTAAACGGTCTTTCAGTGAGTCTGAGATACCTCCGTCGAGGACGGAGCCAAGCACGACGCCTACGGCTAAGGCCAGAAAGAACGCCACTATCGACACTAGGTAGAAACGAAAAGTCACCATGTTAGGAAAGCCGTCCAGTCAAGGAATAGAAGATGTCGCGAAGGTCGACCCAGACCGTGCGCAGTAGTAATTGCAGAGAATCCGAGACCACTGCGACTGCCAGAATGACTAGCAGCGCGGCGGCGACGAGCATCAGGATGTCTCGTCGACGAACACGACCCTGATACAGCTGACTCACGCCCTTGGCGTCGATCAGCATCGGGCCAAGGCGCAGTCGAGTCAGGAAAGTCGAAGACATACCTGCTCGACCTTTGTCTAAGAATTCAACCATCGTGGCGTGCGTACCAACAGCGACGATCAATTCGGCTCGACACTCATAGGCAAGCAGCATTGCTGCATCCTCGCTGGTCCCTTCGATGATGAACTCCTTATAGGGCAAGCCCTGTTCCTGAAGCTCTTCTCTGCCCGGCGCTCGACCATCGGGATGCACGTGATGAACCAGTTCGGCACCACAGTTCCAAGCACGCTCCGAGAGTGAGTCGAAGTCACCAATAATCATGTCGGGGGTGAACTTCATGTCGAGTAGCGCATCGGCCCCACCGTCCACACCAACCAGAATCGGATGAAATTCGACGATATAGGTTCGCAACGCGCGCAGATCTTCTTTGTAGTCATGTCCACGGACGACAATCAGGACATGCCTGCGTTCGAACTTGGTGCGAATCTCGGGGACAACAATCGGCTCAAAGAGCAGCCGTGCTTCTTTCTCTACGTACTCCAGCGTGTTGACAGCAAAGCTTTCAAGTTCGTTGCCAATCGCATCCCGAGCCAGTTCCATTTTTGCCTCAACCTGTTCAAGGTCAAGCATCTCGCCGCTGCAGATTTCAACGCCATCTCGAAGAATTCTGCCGTCCTCGATAGTGATGGTGTCCCCGTCGCGGAGTTCGCTCATGATGGCGGTCCCGACATCATCAACCATGACAATCCCGGCCTCGGCAACCCGTTTAGGGCCACCGTTGGGGTATCGGCCAGAGATAGCTGGGCTTGCGTTAATCACCGCAGATACCTGCGCCGCTGCTAGGCCTTCACCAGCAACTCGATCCAGATCGCGGTGATTGATCACGGCAATCTCGCCAGGCTTGAGACGTTTCACCAGGTCTTTGGTCCTCGGGTCGACTCTGGCAATGCCAGTAATCGACACATGCGCAGTTGCTGTGGTCTCAGTCACCGTAGTGGCCAGTCTCTGAAATCTGAATGAACGACAGGTTCTGCATGCATGGAGTACTTGAGCAAGTCATGATCGGTGATAGATGCTAGAGCAAACCGCCTCGGCGGCATAGGTTCAGGGTTCTCGAGGCATCCGGCCGAGTTGATCCACTGCTCGCAACAGGCCCACCCGCTCGATCACGGCGCTAAAGGAAACCCTTTCGCTCAGCAGGTTCATGAACAGCAGTGCGGCGATCACACCGAGTCTGACAGGTGCTTCTTGGGTGAGTACAACTGCTAGACCAATCGCAGCGCCGAGCGGATTTGCTCCTGTGTCACCCAACATCACTCGCTCTTTCATCTCCGCTGGCAGCATGCCGCAAGCCGCGCCCACTGCAACGCACAGGCCTAATAGACCAGTAAACGTTTGCAACTGCAGGTTGTCAGCGAGCAGGGCCGTGGCGCCGCATGCAACAACTAGGCCCGCAAGGGAGAAGCATGAGAACTTGGTCACCCGTCCCGGAGCCCGATCAAAAAGATTTGCAAGATTCGCCGCTAGGGCAATAATTGCCCCGTCGACTAACAACCACAGCAGCGAGTTCTGTCGAAGCGGCAGCACCAGAACTAGCGCAAACGCTGGCCCGGCAATCATTTTGAGTGAGCCGGCAGTGAGCTTGCCCGAGAAAACCGATTTCACATGACCCCGGTATCCCGAGGCTCCTGTGTCTTGGGCCAAATCATCAAGAAGTCCGAGAAGGCCAAAGCCAGCCACAGCAAGCGCAGTGAGTTCACACGAGGTAATTACTCCAGCAGGCAAGCGGATATTTAGCGCAGCGAGCACAGAGAGCATGGCCGTCAAACAAACCACCGATAACACAATGACAAGGCCAGCAGCAGTTGAGATTGGCGCGCCTCGGTAGTTCGTTCGAAGAAACACTGGACGCTCGAGTAGGTCCATGAGTGCACCAAGAAGGAGCACGCCAAGGCCAACTCCTACAAGCAACCCGAGAAGCAAAAGGATCATTGCGTTCCTAGCCCGCGCTCGCCTTGGGCACTGCTGAGCAACTCATACGCATGGTCGCGAGCTGTGGAACTATCCGGCGAGCCTGAGAGCATTCGTGAGAGTTCAACTACTCGATCCTCCTCGTTCAGCACCACAGCAGTAGTTCGTGCAAGCTGATCGCCTTGGGTCTTTGAAACCAAGACTTGCTCGTCAGCAAAAGCTGCGACTTGTGGAAGGTGCGTCACCACGATGACTTGGCTCTGCGCGCCTAATTCGGCAAGGGCCCGCCCAACACACAGCGCCGCCTCACCACCAATACCTGCATCCACCTCATCAAAGACCATGGTTGGCGGCCCATTAGATAGCACCAGGCGAATAGCCAACATCACTCGGCTGAGTTCTCCTCCAGAGGCAACCTTGCTCAGGCTGCCCATTGCAGAGCCAGTATTGACCGCAATCCGTAGCTCAACCTGCTCACCCGCTCCGGGCAGCTCTTCAGTATCAGCAACTCGCACCTCGATTCGCGCACCGGCTAGTGCCAGATCACCAAGGTGTGCCTCAACCGCTACGGCAAGGCCTGCTGCAGCAGCTCGACGTTTCTTGCCGATTCCCTCACAAACGAGTTGCAGCTCAGCAACTGCAGTTGCGAGTTCCGCTTCATAGGCTGCAAGCGTTGCGTCATGTGCAGTTAGGTCTTCAAGGCGACCACGTGCCTCTGCCGCATAGTCGACCACCGCTGAGAGCGAATCGCCATACTTGCGCCGAAGCTCAACAAGCAACTGTCGCCGCGAACGAACTTGATCAAGTCGTTCCTCATCGGGTTCGATCGATTCGCCGAGTTGCCGAAGTTCCGCTGCACAATCCTCTAGCTCTGCAGCAACGTCGCGGAGCCGAGCTAGCACGCTGACAAACGGAGCCCGCTCAGCAAGTTTGTTCATAGCTCGAGCGACTAAGTCGTTTGCGGAACCATCATCACTCAATGACGCAACGGCAGAAAACGCCGCCTGCTGATGCGCTAGTGCCCCAGAGAGAAGGTCTTCCTCCTGATCTAGCAGCAGTTCTTCGCCCACCACTGGAGCGACTCGATCAATTTCCTCGAGTTGAAAACGTAAGAGATCGATCTCTCGCACCCGAGATCGTTCATCTCCTCCCATATCTTCTAGACGAGTCCGCGCCTGTTCGACCTGCCGGCGGGCACTCAGCAGCGGGGTGCGGTCAATCCCGGCGAACTCGTCGAGCGCAGCGCGTTGGGTTCGCGGTTGCAACAAGGCCTGCTGAGCATGTTGGCCATGCAGTTCCAAGAGTTCTGCGCCAAGCTCCGACAGCGCAGCCGCCGTTGCTAGTTCACCGTTGATATAGGCCCGGGACCGACCAGATGCGGGCAGGATTCTTCGCAGCACCCATTCAGTATCACCTTGGGCAAACAAACCCTCGACGGTCGCCTCAGCTGCACCCACCCGAACGCGTTCGGGGTCCGGACGCCCACCGAGCAGCAGGTTCAATGCCTCAACCACCATGGTCTTTCCGGCACCGGTTTCACCAGTCAACGCTGTCAAGCCCGGGCCCAGTGGAATCCGCGCTTCTTCAATGACACCCAGGTTTTTCACCACGAGTTCCACCAGCATTCACCACTGATCGTAGGTGAACGACTGTCAAGAGATCGGCACCCGTGAGCTGGGCGCTGATCTGGGCAGCTTGAAAGCACAGCTGGTTGTTCCGCTAGGGCGGGGTAAGTCCAAACTTCTCGCGGAGAACGGAGTGAAAGTCTTGGCCGCCGAACGTGACGAATTGCGCCGGATGTGCACTTGCGGTGCACACCACTGAGTCGCCGGGTAGCAGGGGATCTCCTGTGCGGCCATCCACCGAGACTCCTGCTGAACGATCCCCCGAGACGCGCACGGTGATACTGCAGTCGGGTTGCAGGACCAGCGAACGGTCAAAAAGCATGTGCGCAGCAACGGGAGCCATCAGGATTGCACGATGGCGAGGGTCAATAATGGGGCCTCGGACCGAGAATGCATAGGCCGTCGAACCCGTAGGGGTAGCCAGAATCAGACCATCACAGACATAGGTGGTGAAGGGTCGGCCATCAAGATCCACTTCGAGTCGCACTGTTCGACCCATTTGAGATTTCTCGATCACTACCTCGTTCAGGGCATCGTGATGCTCTACTCCGCCACTTTTTCGAGTGGTGACGACATGGACTCGCAAGCGCTCCTCGAGTGTGTAAGAACCCGACAGAAAGCGTTTGAGCGCCATTTTCAAACCTGCCGGCTCCACCTCTGTCAGGTAGCCCAACTGCCCCAGATTGATTCCCAGCACGGGAACATCCTCTTGAGTTGCTAGTTCCACAGCGCGGAGCATGGTTCCATCACCACCAAAGCTCAAGATCAGGTCTGCGCCGATCGCAATTTTCTCGGCCGGCATTCCCAATTCGGGCAAATCCAGAGCGATTCCATCCTCTGCGAGCAACCGAACCTCATGGCCTCGAGACCCGAGCCATTCGATGGCATCGAGCGCCAAGGCCTCGGCCCGTTCACGATGCATAACAAGCCCAAAGACACTCATGTCTGCCCTGTTTCTGTTCTGGGTTTCGGTTCTGGACTGGATTCTGACTCTGTTGGGATGAGTGCATCGACGAGTGTCTCCGCTGTGACTTTCCCTTGAACCGAATCCATTCTGTCACTCCCGGGCTTGCCGAGATGCAAGAGAAACTCCAGATTTCCTTCGGAACCCCGCAGCGGAGACTCCTTCAGCCCAAGCAGAACCGCGCCATGGGCATGAGCTGAGCCAATCACCCTCATCAGCGTGCTGCGCCAAACCAGCGGATCGGTGATCACCCCCTTACCTAGGGTGGTCTCGGGCCGAGTTGCCTCAAACTGTGGTTTCACCAGCAGCACCAACCACCCACCTGCCGAGCAACACTCGAGGAGCACTCCCATGACCTGCGTCAGCGAGATAAATGAGAGGTCGGCTACCACTGCATCACAGACCCCTAGGGAACCAGGATCTACATGACGCAGGTTGGTTCGTTCCAGAACTATCACCCGAGGGTCGGTTCGAATTCTCTGATGCAATTGACTGTGTCCGACATCTAACGCCACAACCTCTCGTGCCCCCGCTTGTAACAGGCAGTCCGTGAAGCCGCCTGTGGATGCACCGGCATCGAGGACACGCAGGCCCGAGGGACTGAGCGAAAAGCAGTCCAAAGCAGCGCTGAGCTTTTCGCCACCGCGGCCAACAAAGCGTGAAGGCGGACTCTGCAACTGCACTGACTCCGAGGCCTCAACCTGGCGCTGGGCATTGAGTGCCGGTGCCCCGCCAACAAAAACCAGTCCCGCTGCAATGCTCTCGCGGGCATCTTCAGAAGATGAGGCCAGTCCCCTGCGAACCAGTTCTGTATCCAAGCGGCGGCGCACTGCCCCAGACTACCGAGGCATACAAGCTGGCAGCGGCAGGCTCACTCAGCCCGCCAGAATCAGCCAGCCAGAATCAGCCAGCCAGAATCAGCCAAACACGTTCAGCCCAACAAGTTCAGCCAGGTTCGCACCGACGTAGCTCGGGCTGGGAGCGACCGGAAGATCAGACTCCCCCGTCACCCCACTCAACACCAGCGCAAATCTGGCCCCCAGACGAACTGCTAACTCTCCGTCTGTCTCGGCTTTATCTCCAACCACAACGTCAATGCCGCCAAATTGCTGCAGCAGCACCTGAGCCATTGCATCATGAGGCTTGCCAGCAACCTCGGCAACAACATCCGTTGCCGCCGTCAGTGCAGCGATCAACGAACCGTTGCCAGGCAAGATTCGAGGACCCGCTGTGCCACTCGCCGGAAAGGTGGCGTCGCTATTCGTTGCCAAGAAGCGAGCACCTGAGCGAATCGAATCTGCTGCAAGGGCAATGCGAGAACGGTCCCACACCGCATAAGCACCGACTACTACAACGTCGACCTTGGGCGCTGGTCCATCCGCAGGCAAATCCTGCACATTGAGAGCAGCAATTCCTGCTGCATGAAAGACGTCGCCAAGCGACTGATCGCCCAGAATCAAGACTGTTTGGTCGGGTGTGCAACAAGCTGCAGCGGCCTGTGCAGCAGTGATGACCGAGATTCCGTCAATTCCAAACCCGCTCAGGACATCAAGCTTCATGGCCGGGGACTGAGCATGATTCGTGCAAAAAACCACTTCGTGGCCTGCTGCAACGAGCGCATGGATTGCGCTGTCCGAGCCCTCGATGAGTTCGGTACCTCTCCAGATCACACCATCAAGATCTATTGCTATCCGAGTCATCCGATCACCTTTGCACAGAGATTCGAGCGTCACCGCACTCGAATTCCTCATCAGGCTGTAACTTGAAAGCTCTGCAGTTTGTAGTCAACAGATTTTGTCCCCAGTTTCTCACCGGAAAAGGATCCAGTATGAATGAGCAGCAGCTCGCCAAGGCCAGCAACGACGCAGGATTCATCGCTGCATTGGACCAAAGTGGCGGGAGCTCTCCCAAAGCACTCGGCCTGTATGGAATCGAAGAAGGCTCCTATTCCGGTGATGCTGAGATGTTCGACATCATTCATCAGATGCGCACGCGCATCATCACCAGCCCCAGCTTCACTGGCGATCGGGTGCTTGGCGCAATCCTGTTTGAAAACACTATGGATCGGCAGATCGAGGGCCTCGGAACTGCACAGTTCCTGTGGGAGAAGAAGCAGGTTCTGCCATTTTTGAAAGTAGATAAGGGCCTTGAGGACGAAGTAAACGGAGCTCAGGTCATGAAGCCCATGCCCGACCTAGATGCATTGTTGCAACGTGCAGTCAGCAATGGAGTGTTTGGAACCAAGATGCGATCGGTCATCAAGGTCGATGATGCCGCTGGAGTTCAGGCCGTAGTTGAGCAGCAGTTCGAGGTAGCCAAGCAGATTCTTGCCGCTGGACTTGTACCAATCATTGAGCCCGAGGTTGATATCAACAGCCCCTCAAAGGCAGCAGCCGAAGAGCGACTCCGCTCTGCGCTCATTCAACAACTTGATGCCCTTGAGCCGGATCAGAAGGTCATGCTCAAGCTGACCCTGCCCGAAACTGACGACTTCTATTCCTCACTAGTCGATCACCCTCAGGTGCTCCGTGTCGTTGCGCTGTCGGGTGGCTACAGCCGCGAAGAGTCGAATGCTCGCCTCTCGCGCAACCATGGTGTCATTGCGAGCTTCTCTCGAGCCTTGACTGAAGGGCTGACCGCCCAGCAGACCGCCGAGGAGTTCGACGCCGCCCTAGATGCATCCATCGGCAGCATCTGTGCGGCCTCAGCTACCTGAGCAACCCTCAGCACAGGCAGGACTCACCCCAACCCAGAAGCCCGTTCAGCCGCATCTAAGAATTCGGGGTCTGAGCGGGCGATGCGCCCAAACAGGACTCTTGCCTGAGGCATATCTCCTGATCGCTCATACAGGTCTGCCAATGCATAGGCGCGCCGCAGATGATGTTCCATCGGACGCTTAGGAAAGCGAAAGCCTTTGGACAACAGGCGAACTGCGCTAGAGAGCTCTTTCTGATCTGCTAGCGCGCCAGCTGCAACGATGCGGCCCTCGCTCACGAGTGCGCCGCTCGGTGAGGCCTCACGAAGCTCCTCCCACAGCCGATCTACCTCTTTGTACTGCTTCAGTGCACGTCGACAATCGGCCAAGACTGGGTGCTGCTCGGTGCTGCCATTGCTCAAGGCGACAAAGGCGTCTAGCTCTCGTGCAGCTTCTTTGAACTTGCCCAACCGGTACAGCGTCAACCCATGCAGCTCACGTACCTCTGGCAGATCCGGCACCTCTTTGGCTATGGGCCCAAGAATCTGACGTGCCTGGCCGAATCTCTCTGATGCGAAGGCGTCAGCGGCCTCACCCAGGCGGCCCTCGAGCCGGGCGGCACGCTTGGCTCCCACTAGGTCTACGAGTTGAGGTGCATGAACAGTAATTGCCGCTGTTGAGCTGCTTCCCCCGCCACTTGAGGGCTTGGACTTGCGCTGCTGCGCGGAACCAGATGAACGACCGGAATGCACCGGACCGTCATCGATCCAGATTTCTGGCTCAGGAACCACAAAATCCTCGCCAGGTTCTCTGGGCGGTGGACGCTCTCTGAGCCTAGGAGGAGCAGGGATAGTTCGAGTGTCCTTTGGACGCCGACTACTAGGCCTAGAGGAGCTAGGCCGAGAAGAACTGGGCCGAGACGAACTGGGCCGAGACGAGGAGGATCGAGGCTGAGAAGGCCGATCTGTTGGCAAGAAACGCACCTGACGTTACGGGGAGCTATCCCACGGGGGACTCGCAGTCTAGGCGAGGAATCACCAGAGACCCGAACCGAAAAATACGAAAAGGGGAGACGCAAGCGTCTCCCCTTTCGAAAGAAATCTGGCGGCGTCCTACTCTCCCAGGGACATTCGTCCCAAGTACCATCGGCGCTGGAGGGCTTAACTTCTGTGTTCGGGATGGGA
>CANJEC010000051.1 GCA_947473395.1 Actinomycetota bacterium
ACTCGCTCTACTGCTACTCTTCGCCCTGGCCACGTAGTGACCGTGGAGCCTGGTGTGTACTTGCCAGAGCTTGGCGGGGTTCGCATTGAGGACACGCTGCTGGTTACCGAAGGCGGCTGCGATCGCCTGACATTGGCACCGAAGAACCCCGCACTTGTTTGAGATGAAGCGCACGGCTTCTTCCCGCATGCACACGAAGTAGAACGGACCGACAGAGCACCATGGCACAGATTTCCACCTCTGATTTTAAAAACGGCATGTCTATCGACCTTGATGACGGACTCTTTTCGATAGTTGAGTTTCAACATGTCAAGCCGGGCAAGGGTGGTGCATTTGTTCGAACCACGCTGCGAAATGTTCGAAATGGTGCCGTAGTCGAGCGCACCTTCCGAGCTGGCGAAAAGATGGAGCGCGCCATCATCGATAAGCGAGAGATGCAGTTGCTCTACCGCGATGGCGATGACTACGTGTTTATGGATAACAGCACCTACGACCAGTTGAACGTTCCAAGTGCAACACTTGGTGACAGGGCGCTGTACATGGTGGACTCGTCCATGGCTCAGCTCATGATGTACGAGGATGAGATCATCGGTATTGAACTCGCCGCTTCGGTGGAACTCAACGTTGCAGAGACTGAGCCCGGTGAAAAGGGTGATCGTGTCTCAGGGGCGAAGAAGCCTGCGACTCTAGAAACTGGTCTTGTTGTGCAGGTTCCCTTGTTCATTCACCCCGGTGAGCGAATCAAAGTTGATACCCGCTCCGGCGAGTTCATCTCACGGGCGTGAGCTCAGCAGACGGCACAGCCGAGCCTTCGGCTAGCGAGCTCCAGCCATCTGAATCCCAGGATTCCATGGCAGAGGCTGCTGCAAATCTGACCTCAGCCGAGGTGAGTCAGTCAGTCATTGATTCTGTGCTCGATGCAGACTCTCGCGTCGAACAAATCCAAGTCGTTGCCCCGCAACCACTGCGCTCAGTTGCAGGTGGCCGGCACGAGGCCCGCGAGCGAGCAGTGCATTTGCTGTATGAGTCGGAGATCAAGTCGCTACCGATCCAAGATGTACTTGAGGCGCAAGTTCTGGTCCCAGACTCCTATACCGAGAATCTGGTCCTGAGTGTGGAAGAGCACAAACTGGAATTGACTGAGCTGATTGGACGACTCGCTCGAGGCTGGTCCGTTGAGAGAATGCCGACGCTGGATTTGGCGCTTCTTCGAGTTGCTTGCTGCGAATTGGCCTACTTTCCCGAGATTCCTCGCGGGGTAGTGCTCTCCGAGGCAGTGGCGCTTGCGGGCCACTATGGAACCGATGATTCCTCAAAGTTCGTGAATGGTCTGCTGACAGCTGCGGCCGACGAGCTTCGACCTGCCTGAGCTACAGGTTCCACAGTGCTGACGTACATGCACCTAGGTGGCAGAGCAGCGGCTGTTGAAACCCTGTATGGATTACAGGTGAATATGTACTTCTGCTCTTCACAGGTGAAGCGGCACATGCCACACTTGCGAGGAACTTAGGCGGAGACTTGGCAGTGGACCGGTGAGAGTGGCCGGGAACTGAATCCATTACTGGCAGGGGAATGAGTTGACCAATACAGCCACCACAAGCATTGTCTCGTCTGGCAAGGGCATGACTCGGCGGGAGATGCTCAAGGGTTTGGGATTTGGACTTGGAGTAACGGTTCTGGTCAGCGGGTGCGTCGTGCCTGCCCCGAGCGAGGATCCGCGTCTTCCTCCGCCTGGCACCCCAGATCTTTCGCCGTTCCTTGACGGTGTCATGTCAGGTGACCCTGCCCCAAATGGGGGACTGATTTGGACCCGTGTTGAGCCTGCTCTAGGGGGAGCCGATGTGGCAGTCCTGTGGACTGTGGCTGATGATGAGGCCTTTACATCGATTCGCGCCGCTGGCTTGGTGACGGCAACTGCTGCCGAGGGGCATGCAGTAACCGTTCCTGTTGCTGGCCTCGATCCCCACTCCTGGTACTACTACCGGTTTGAAGCTGCTGATACGAACGGCACACAGGTTGCGAGCCGCGCTGGTCGCCTGAGAACTGCGCCGGCGGTTGGGTCATCTCCAGACAGACTCCGTTTTGCCTTTGCCTCCTGCCAGCAGATTAATGACAGTTGGTTCAATGCCCACGCAGCCGCAGCGGCCGAGCCGGACCTTGACTTTTTTATGCATCTTGGTGACTACGTGTACGTCTCGGACACGAACACCCTGAGTCGCGAGGATTACCGGCAGACCTATCAGCGGTGGCGCAAGCAGCCACTGCTGCGAGACTTGCATGCGGCCTTGCCGACCGTGGCGATGTGGGATGATGGCGAGTTCTATAACGGCATCAGCAAGACTGGTCCACCAGATCGGCTCACGGCTGCGAAACAGGCTTGGTTCGAGGCGTTCCCGGTCATTGACCCCGGTGGATTGCAGGCCTATCGACGCTTTGGTTGGGGAAACCTCGTTGACCTGTCGATGATCGACGTTCGGGCGTACCGTGATGATCCGATAGAGAACATTTCCTATACCGATAACGGCGGGGCATACGATCCAAGCCGGAGCACCCTTGGAGCGGAACAGTACGAGTGGTTCACTCAGGGTCTTGCCTCTTCCGAAGCCGCGTGGCGTGTCATCGGTAATCCTTACAACATCAGTCCGTGGAAGCTCGTCAACTTAGAGTTCCTGCGAGCGCTTCGACCCGATCTTCCGCCGAATGCCGGAATTTACGCTCCAAATGAAGCTTGGGATGATTACCTTCAAGAGCGCCGCGACCTTCTGCAGTTCCTCATCGACCAGGGAGTTTCAGACACGATCTTTGCAAGCGGTCACACGCACACGGCTTTGGTGAGCGAACTGCGCGTCGACTATGACCGTCCCAGTACTCCCGTCGCCGCATTCGATTTTTGCACTGGTTCGATGACAGCTGACCCTGATCCCCGCAAATCATTTCTTGGAGATTTGCCTGAAGACGTTGCAGAAGAAGTGCTTCGGGCCGCTGAGCGCATCGTGCTCAACTCAAATACGCCTGCTTTGAGGCACATCAACCTGATCGATCAGGGATACACGGTGGTTGACATAACCCCTGAGGAAACCTTGGTAACGATACGAAACATTGACACGACTGATCCGGACGCGGAGGCTGTAGATGGTGCTCGGTTCCGAGTGCGTAAGGGGTCTCAGCGCATCGAGGTACTGCCTACCCCTACGCATAAGGGTTCCTTCGCCTAGGTCTGGGTCGGCGTTCTTCTGTCAGACCGCCTTCTACCAACCTGCTAACATTTGAGCCTGTACGTCACGGTGGTCCCGAGAGGCCACTACGCACAGAAAGGCCATGCCTGTGGCAGAACGTGAACGAAGGATGTCGCGCCCCTACGGGGGCGTTTTTGTTGCCCGGTCACGCATTATGGACGGCGAGGACATAACCCGAGCCTTACGCCGCATGGCCCATGAGATTCTCGAACGCAATCACGGCAGCCAAGAACTCATCCTGATCGGGCTGCAAACCGGTGGGGTGCAGCTTGCGCACGCCCTTGCAGCCACACTCGAAGATATTGAGGAGCTTGAGCAACATTCGCTTCCGGTGTGCACGCTCGATGTGGCCTTGTATCGCGATGACATCGGGATCCGACCAGTGATTCCCGAGGAAGTGACCGACATACCCTTTGATCTGGATTCGAAGGTGGTGGTTCTTGTCGATGATGTGCTCTTCACTGGGCGGACCATTCGCGCAGCACTTGACGCAGTGATTGATTTCGGTCGGCCAAGGATGGTGCAGCTGGCAGTTATGGTTGATCGCGGGCATCGGGAGTTGCCGATTCGACCTGACTTTGTAGGAAAGAATCTGCCAACGAGAAGACACGAACTCGTCAACGTCACCATGGACGGGGTCGAACTCGGTGAGCTGCAGAAGTCGTGAGCAGCCAGATGAATTCCTTCAACGCCCAAGAGGCTCGTGATGCAGACCGCAGTCAGCGTGCGCACCTTCTCTCTATTGCGGACCTTGACCGGGAGCAGATCGAAGAACTGCTCCGTGTAACCGATACTTTCGTAGAGGTTGGTCGTCGGCCGATACCAAAGGTGCCAGCCCTGCGAGGTCGCACGGTGGTGATGTTGTTCTTTGAGGATTCAACCAGAACAAGGTTGAGTTTCGAAACAGCTGCCAAGCGACTCTCCGCCGACACGATGTCTTTCTCGGTCTCCTCGTCATCTCTGAATAAGGGTGAGTCAGTCCGAGACACGATTGAGACAATCGAGGCAATGGGAATAGACGCAGTGGTTGTTCGCCATAAATCCTCTGGGGTACCAGCGCAGATTGCCCGGTGGACGTCTGCCTCGGTCATCAATGCCGGTGACGGCTGGCATCAGCACCCAACTCAGGCACTGTTGGATGCCTATACGGCGCGTTCGCATCTGGGGTCACTTGAGGGTCGCAGGATTGCGCTCGTCGGTGACATCAAGCACTCCCGAGTCGCTCGCTCAAACATTGAGATCTTTACCGCCCTCGGAGCTCAGGTCACGCTTGTTGCTCCTCGCACGTTGCTACCCGCGTCTACAAGTGCATGGCCGGTGCAGGTCAGCCAAGATCTTGACGCCGTGCTACCCACGGTGGACGTCTGTTACCTGTTACGGATGCAACAGGAGCGCATGACCGAGGCGCTCGTGCCAACGCTTCGTGAATACACCGCTACCTACGGACTGACTTCGGCACGTGCGGATCAAATGGCTGAGGGCGCAATCATTATGCATCCCGGACCTATGAACCGCGGAGTTGAGATTGCGAGCGAGGTTGCAGATCGGCCAAGCGCAGTTATTACTGAGCAGGTGGCCAATGGAGTAGCTGTGCGTTCTGCAGTGCTCTTTACTTTGCTCGGTGCAGGGCGGTTGCAAGGTAGCAGCGCTGCTGCCGCAACGAACTCATCTAATGAACTATCCATCCAGACTGATTCTGTTCTCGCAGAAGAACTCGCACATGCTGAGGAAGCCTCATGATTCGCCATCCAGACACTGTGATTAAGGGAGGCCGCCTCATTGATGCCTCAGGCGAGCAATCCGGAGACATCCTTGTCTCGGAGGGCTACATAGTCGCTGTGGGGGAAGACCTGCAGGCAGAGCACCTCATCGATGCAGGTGGCTGCATTGTCTCTCCTGGCCTCGTTGACCTGCATGCTCATCTTCGACAGCCAGGCAAGGAAGAGACCGAGACGATTGCGAGCGGTGCTCGTGCTGCTGTTCTTGGGGGATACACCGCAGTTCTCGCCATGCCAAACACCACTCCGACCATCGACTGCGCTGCAGTGGTTCGAGAGGTACTCGAACTCGGGCGGGAGTCAGTCTGCGATGTTCATACCTCTGGAGCCATCACTGTTGGGCGTGCAGGCGAACAGCTTGCACCCATGGCTGAGATGGCTGCGCTGGGAGTCAAGATATTTACTGATGATGGCACTGGCGTTCAAGACGATCGCTTGATGCGAAGGGCCATGGAATACGCAAGTGGACTCGGCCTTACCTTGGCCCAGCACTGTGAGGTGAATTCCCTTTCGGAGGGAACCTGCATGCATGAGGGCGAATGGTCAGCCCGACTTGGCCTTCCAGGCCAGCCAAGTGAATCTGAAGAACTCATGGTCATGAGAGATATTGCTCTGGCCAGATTGACCGGGGCCAAGATCCACTTCCAGCACATGTCTACTGCTGGATCAGCAGCGCTGATCGCTGCAGCAAAAGCCAAAGGCATGTCCATCACGGCAGAGGCTGCACCGCATCATTTCACGCTGACTGATGCCTGCTGCGAGCATTATGACGCCAGGTTCAAGGTTCATCCTCCCCTACGGTCCCAGTCGGACCTTGAGGCAATCAAGAGCGCACTCGCAGTTGGCTCGCTCGATGCGATTGCTACAGATCACGCACCACACGCGGCCGAAGATAAAGAGCTTCCATTTGATCAGGCCCCACCTGGAATGTTGGGTCTGGAATATGCGCTAGCTCTTGCCTTTTCTGAGCTTGTCGATGGTGGCGAGATGACCGAGGCACAAGTATTGGCCGCAATGTCTTGGCGACCAGCGGCAATTGCGGGACTGGAGAACCACGGCCAACGCCTAGTTGTGGGAGCGCCTGCAAACCTGTGCGTCATTGACCCTGCTCAACGCTGGGTGATCGATGCAACAGGTGGAGCGTCGCTGAGTCGCAATGTGCCCTATGTAGGCAAAGAGGTGCGCGGGAAAGTGCGCCACACGATGGTGTTCGGTGAAGTAGTTGTTCATGACGGGGAGGTTCAGAGATGAGTATTCAAACAGCAGCGATCGTGCTGGCAGACGGAACAGTATTTGAAGGTGAGTCGTTCGGAGCGAGTCCTGCGAGTGGAATCACCACGGGCGAGTTTGTCTTCAATACTGTGCTCAGCGGCTATCAGGAAGTGATCTCTGATCCCTCATACGCGGGGCAGATCATCACCTTTACTGCACCCCATATTGGCAACTACGGGGTGAACAGCACCGACGAGGAATCTGCCAACCCAAGGTGTCAGGGAATCGTTGTTCGCGAGTTGTCTCGAAGGGCTAGCAGTTGGCGGTCTGAGGGTGACCTTGTCTCGTACCTTGAGCGACACGGTATCGCTGGGATCGGTGGGATCGACACCAGAAGATTGACCCGACATTTGCGAGACAACGGAGCGATCCCGGGTGCTTTCGGAACGGCATCGGAATCTGAACTCGCAGCCGCGGCAGCCATTGCTACTGGTACGGAGGGCATCGACCTAGTCGCCAGCGTCACCACAGCGAGGGCGTACACGGTCCCAACGAGCAGTGGATCTTCTCGGCGAATTGTTGCCCTTGACCTAGGCATCAAGGCCACGATTCTCCGCAATTTGTCAGAGTACGGAACTATCGAGGTGGTGCCGGCTTCAACGAGTGCAGAGCAGATCCTTGCACTCAGTCCAGATGGCGTCTTTGTCTCGAACGGTCCTGGCGATCCCGCCGCGGTGGCTCATGTACCAGAGACCCTGCGGGCTTTGCTCGGGACGGTGCCCGTCTTCGGAATCTGTATGGGTCACCAGATGCTCGCCACTGCGCTTGGAGGTACGACGTACAAGTTGCCCTTCGGCCATCACGGCGGAAACCACCCTGTGCGTGACCTGACCACGAACAAGGTCGAGATTACGAGTCAGAATCACAACTATTGCGTAGACGTAGATGCCCTAGAGAACGTAGAAGTGACACACCGGAACTTGAACGATTCCACAGTGGAGGGATTTGCCTGCGAAGAGCTCTCGGCGTTTGCAGTTCAACATCACCCCGAAGCCGGACCGGGTCCACACGACAGCAGGTATCTCTTTGAACGGTTTGCCGAACTGATGGACCGGTCTGCATCGTGAATTCAGCTCAAGCGGTCCTGCACTGCAGAGGCCTCTTCTTTCAGGTGGTCTTGTACCCCTTGAACAATGACTTTTTCTACCCGCCCGCCGAGCAGCGGGATATGAACCTTGACATCACCACGGACGGATCGCACTGCAGCGTCCCCTTGCTGGGCAAGTGCAGCAGAGGCGTTGGCTTTCATGAGCTGAGAAGCCTGGTCGGCCAAGAACCGCACCTGAGCCGACATGTCCTTCAAGTTCCACGTCGTCTCTTCAACCCAAGCAACATCGTTCGGGTCAATAAAGCGAGAGGCCTCTTTCGGAAGGTCCACAGCGAGCACGTAGTGAAGCCGAACCACCGCAGTGTGTGCATCACGCTTGATGTCGAGCACCTCAGGGGTGCTCGTGGCCGAAAGATCTGTCAAAGAAGTCCAGAAGTCGGAGTCAAGGTAGACCTCGAGCACCTCATGGGTGGTGGCCGACCATTTTTGTTCCTCAGTAAATTTCACCTTCACAGCGTTGCACAGTCAGGTGCGGGCACAAGGGATTTTTGCAGAGCCAGACCTTTCGTTCACTGCCAGACCAAAAAAACCATCCCCACCAAAGCATTTCTTGAAGAAGGGTTACCTCATGCCGCGCCGTGAAGATATTGAATCCATCCTGCTGATTGGTTCCGGTCCAATCGTGATCGGGCAAGCCTGCGAGTTTGATTATTCGGGGACTCAGGCCTGCAGGGTGCTGAAGGAAGAGGGCTACCGGGTCATCCTGGCGAATTCAAACCCCGCCACCATCATGACTGACCCTGATTTCGCTGATGCCACTTACATCGAGCCGCTCGTTGCTGATGTGCTCGAACGTATTCTCGAAAAGGAACGGCCCGACGCTGTGCTTCCCACCCTCGGTGGTCAGACAGCACTGAATCTAGCCATGGAGCTTTCAGATACTGGGATCCTCGATGCATACGGGGTTGAGCTCATTGGTGCCGATGCTCAGGCCATCCGTACAGCAGAGGACCGGGACCTTTTTAAGCAGGCAATGATCGAAATCGGACTCAATGTGCCTGAGTCCGGGATTGCGCACGATATGACCCAAGCCGCCGAAGTGCTTGGTCAGCTCGGTCTACCCGTAGTCATCCGCCCGGCCTACATCCTCGGCGGCAAGGGAACAGGGATTGCATCCACCCAAGCCGAGTTTGAGTTCATGGTTGGCAGGGGCCTTGATGCCAGCCCGATCACAGAGGTACTCATCGAGAAGTCCATCGCAGGGTGGAAAGAGTTTGAGCTCGAAGTCATGCGCGATAAGGCCGATAACTGCGTGATCATCTGTTCGATTGAGAACTTTGATCCAATGGGAGTCCACACCGGTGACTCAATCACTGTGGCACCAGCTCAGACCCTGACAGACGTTGAGTATCAGCTCATGAGAGATACGGCCTTTCAGATCATGCGGCGGGTGGGCGTAGAAACTGGCGGATCAAACGTTCAGTTTGCAGTCCATCCTGAGACGGGGGAGCAGGCGGTTATCGAGATGAATCCGCGTGTGAGTCGCTCCTCGGCGCTTGCGTCCAAGGCCACAGGGTTCCCGATAGCCAAGATCGCAGCAAAGCTCGCTGTGGGATACACCCTCGACGAGATCCCGAACGACATCACCAAAATGACTCCGGCAAGCTTCGAGCCCTCAATTGATTATGTGGTGACCAAAGTTCCGCGCTGGGCCTTCGAGAAGTTCCCAGGGGCCGAGCCCACTCTGGGTACGCAGATGCAATCAGTGGGAGAGGTCATGGCCATTGGGCGGACCTTCCCCGAATCTCTACAGAAGGCAATGCGTTCGCTTGAACAAGGTCGCGCTGGACTCAACTGTGACCTAGCTGAGCAGCAGTTCGATCAGGTAAACACTGCCGAACTCATGATTCAAGCTGCTATCGGCACACCCGATCGCATCTTCCAAGTTGAATCTCTTCTGCGTCGTGGCGTGAGCGTGGAAGATGTGTTCCAAGCAACAAAGATTGATCGCTGGTTCCTCGATCAAATACTCATGTTGTGTGAGGAGCGAAGCTCGCTCGAGTCTCACAGGCTTCCTGGTTCAACTGCTCGTGATGTCGTTGCATCTATGGACCGTCGAGACTGGCGTCGAGCAAAACAGCTTGGATTTGGGGACGCTCAGTTGGCGTATCTCTGGGAAATGAGTGAGGAGGATGTCCGAGCGGGCAGACTCGCAGCGGGAGTTGAGGTGACGTACAAGACCGTCGACACCTGCGCCGCAGAGTTCGAGGCAGAGACGCCCTACCACTACGGCACCTATGAGGACGAGAGCGAGGTGGCACCTTCAAGCAGAGACAAGGTGATCATTCTGGGCTCTGGGCCCAACCGGATTGGGCAGGGGATTGAGTTTGACTACTGCTGTGTTCACGCCTGCTTTGCTCTGTCAGATGCGGGTTTCGAGACCATTATGGTGAACTGCAACCCAGAGACTGTTTCTACTGATTACGACACATCCGATCGCCTCTACTTTGAGCCAGTCTCAACCGAGGGCGTGCTCAATGTCATCGACGCCGAGAGGCGCTCCGCTGAGCAGGGTGGCGGCAAGTTGGTCGGGGTGATCGTCTCATTGGGCGGACAAACCCCGCTCAAACTCGCCAACGTGTTGCCTCCCGAGCTGATTCTGGGTACCTCGGCTGCGAGTATCGACGCTGCAGAGGATCGCAACCACTGGAGTGCTCTCTGTGCCCGACTCGAGATTCCCCAGCCTGCGGGTGCAACAGCCTCCACACTGGAAGAGGCGCTAGCTACCACTGATCGCATTGGGTTCCCGGCATTGATACGGCCGAGCTACGTGCTTGGTGGCCGTGCAATGGAAATTGTGTACGAGCCAGAGGACCTTGAACGCGCGTGGAAGGCAATCGCGTCCAACGGGTCTCTTGGCCGAGAGGGAGGACTGTCTGCCGATCGTCCTGTGTTGATCGATCGGTTCTTAGAGGACGCAACCGAGGTTGACGTTGATGCCATTCGCGATTCAACAGGCGAGGTCATCATTGGCGGGATTATGGAACACGTTGAAGAGGCGGGAGTTCACTCTGGAGATTCAGCCTGTGTGATTCCGCCTGTGGGCCTGAGCGATGCGACCATCGCCGTGATTGAGGATTACACCAGGCGTATTGCAAACTCGCTTGAGGTAAAGGGCTTGATCAATGTTCAGTTTGCAGTCAAACGGTCCGACGAGATTCCTGGGAGCGGTCAGGTCTTTGTCATCGAGGCAAATCCGAGGGCATCGCGAACAGTTCCCTTCGTGGC
>CANJEC010000052.1 GCA_947473395.1 Actinomycetota bacterium
AACAGATGGTTCAACAAGCAGTTCGAGACTTTGTGGACAAAGAGATTCGCCCGCATCGGGAGGAACTCGAATTCGGTGACATGCCCCCTTACGACTTGCTGCGAAAGTTGTTCAAGACTTTTGGAATGAGCGATATGCAGCGCTCATCGTTTGCCAAGCGGATTGCTGCAGAAAAAGCTGCAGTCGAAGGCGAGACCATTGAGCGAAGCACTGATGGTCCGCGAGACCCGAACAGCATTGCCTTCACCATGATTCCCATCATTGAGCTTTGCCGTGTGTGTCCTGGAATGGTGACAGCCATGGGCGTGTCGATGGGGCTCACAGCAGCGGCAGTCATGGGCAAGGGAACCACGGCGCAGAAAGAGCGCTGGGCCTTAGACCTGCTCACCATGGATAAGGTCGGAGCTTGGGCCATCACCGAGCCGGGTTCCGGGTCAGATGCATTCGGCTCGATGATCTCTACTGCTCGCCTCGATGGCGACGAGTTTGTGCTGAACGGCTCAAAGACCTTTATTACGAACGGCCCGCATGCCGACACGATCGTGTTTATCTGCAAGCTAGATGAGGGCAATCCGCCTGCTGAGCGCAAGATCGTTCAGTTTGTCCTTGATTCAGGAATGCCTGGGCTTGAGCAGTCAAAGCCTTTACGCAAGATGGGAATCCATTCTTCACCAACGGGGCAGCTTTTCTTGAGCGATGTGCGCGTTGGATTTGATCGTCTGCTTGGCGAGTCACTCGAGTCCTACGAAGGCAAACGAGGCAAGGAAGCATCGAAGGCAACATTCTCGATGGAGCGAGCCGGCGTAGCCGCAATGGCACTCGGCATTGTCGACCGTTGCTTGGAGCTGAGCTTGTCGTATGCGAATGAACGCGAACAGTTTGGCCAAGTCATCGGACAGTTCCAGTTGATCCAACTGAAGCTTGCCAAGATGGAAGTAGCGCGCATGAATCTGCAGAATCTGGTATTTCGTTATATCGAGATGTCTGCTGCAGGGGTCGCAATGAGCTACGCAGAGGCATCGGCTGCCAAGTTGTATGCAGCCCAGGCCGCAACCGAGGTGGCACTAGAGGCAGTTCAGCTCTTTGGTGGAAACGGCTACATGGCTGAGTACGAGGTGGAACAGCTTGCTCGTGATGCCAAGGTGCTGCAGATCTATGCCGGCACTGACGAGATTCAGATTTCTGCTGTTGCTCGCTCACTGCTAGCCGAACAAGCCGGGAAGAACTGAGACATGGTCTGAGTCGACCTGCCGAGCGGGTACGGTCGAAGGGTGCTTGTAACTGAACCATTCGAAGAACTCGTCGACCGCATTGAGCGTGAAGCTCAGGAAGGGTTCTTTCATACAGGCGCCCAGATCGTTGTGACTCGCGCTGGAACGACTGTGTTGGACATGGCGGCGGGGCAGACGCATCTGCATGCCCCGTATGAGACGTCGACTCTGTCAGCGCTGTACTGCACAGCAAAGCCTCTAGTCGCTGTCGCAGTGCTGCGACTTATTGCCGAAGACGAACTCAGCCTTGGTGACCGGCTGGGTGATGTGATCGAGGGCTTGGAAACTCGGTGGATTGCTGATCGAACCATCGAGCAGGTACTCGGCCACACTGCCGGGCTGCATGTGGTGAATACCATTCTTGCCAGGATTCTGCCTGAACGAAGTCGAGAAGGCTGGGTCTACGCATCCGAGCCACCTGCAGGCTGGAGATTTGGCTCAGATTCTGCGTACTCCGAATTCGGCGGATGGTTCCTGCTGGGCCGGGTGATCGAGGAACTCACAGCGCAACCCTTTGATTCATACGTTCGCTCAGCCGTTCTCGACCCCTACCAGGTTGATGGTGAAGACCTGATTTTGCGCATCAGTCCAGAACAATACGACCGTTATTCTGCGCGCATCTCGGCCACGCTGGACCTAACCATGGACCGGCCCGTTCCCCTGCTAGCCGAGGTCGGGCCAGAAACTGCTGCTGAGTGGAACCCTGCATTTGGTGCCTACGGAACCATGAGTGCCATGGCCGCATTCTATGAGGGGCTGCTCGGCGATTTGAGCGGAGCCGACCGTGTTCTGCCAGCGGAGTTAGTGAGCAATGCGATCACTGCGAGATTGCCGATCAGCTATGACGTGACGCTCGACCGCGAGGCGGGGTTTGGTTTGGGCTTTATGACTCCGCTCTCTTCACACTTCTTTGGTAGCGCTCCTAGCTCTCGAGCCTTTGGGCATGCAGGCCAAGGAGGCACCAGCTTTGCCATGGCCGATCCCGAACACGACCTTGTGCTCGGAGTCCTGTTCAACGCTGGCCTTGATGCCGATACTGCGTTGTCATTCCGTAGGGTCAATTTGGTAGATGCGATCTATCGAAGTCTCGGCCTGATCTGAACTGGGAGCGGCAGTCTGCAGGGCCTAACCTAGGCAAGCTGTGATATCGCTAGAAATCGCTACCTTCCTTCTGCAGTGGGCCACAGGCGGGTTGGCGTTTCTCTGGGTCACGACTCGCCGACGAGTGGTCTCGATCGGCTACGGCTGGCTCTTGCGCGGCACCTTCGGAGTCATTGCTGCTCTTGCGCTGTGGGTGGGCCTGCGTTACGGGTCGGTGCCACTACGAGATGCGTCCTCGGCAGGAGTGGTTCTGGCTTGTATTGGAGTGGGCGCAGTCTCTTGGTTCCGGAGGTCCGCAGGGGTATCTGGACAGAGGGAGCGAGTGGAGCAGCGCTCCGCCCGGGTCGCGCAGATGACAGGAATCGACCGCGCCGAGCAGAAGTTCGACACCAATCAAAAAGAGTTTCCGCCGGGCCTAGACCTAATCGCTCCGGCGATTGGACTGGTGGGAGTAGTAGCTGGTGGGGTAGCCGCTGGTAGCCCAGTTTGGCTGTCGGTTGCCCGCATGGTGGTAGGTGCAGCCTTTTTGGGGTGTGTCTCTGATGCAATGTTGTTGGGTCACTGGTATCTCACTCAACCCGGTCTCCCCCGAGCCCCGCTGCTTGAGTTGGTGAAATATCTCGGGTTCATCTGGCCGATCGAAGTGATTCTCTTGCTCATTGCGCCCGGCATGCTCTCGGCATTCGACGGCAGCATCGATGACGGGTACAACGGCATGCTTGGGTGGTTTTGGGCGGCTTGCGTGGTCACCACAATCGGGCTGGTCGTAGTCACCCGGCTCGCCCTCAAGGAGCGCTACTACTCGGCGGTGATGGCAGCTACGGGATTGTTGTATCTCGCGATCCTGACCGCATTTGGCACCGACTTGGTAGCTCGCGCGATCCTGTCAATGGCCTAACACCGGCACTGACTTTTTCACTTCGTCTTGCGCCTGACCCCCTATAGAGGGTCAGGCGCAAGACGAAACGCTGCTTGTCGCGATCAGAGCTCTTCGGACTGTCTGGCCAACTTCTTGTTGTGGCGACCGATTGCGCTAGAGACCTGATTGTTGAGTCCCGCACCCTTGGGCCAGCCGGCATAGTGGGAAAGAAATATCACAATCTCTTCTAGGTCATCTGCACTCAGGTCGCCCTTGTCTAGGCAGGAGTCAAGCTGCACCTGAAGCGTGTCCGAGAGTCCGTCTGCCACCATGAGGCCAATGAGCAACAGGCGCCGATCTCGAAGAGACAGGCCGGGGCGCTCCCAGATATCTCCGAACAGGTGCTCAAGTGTGTAGCCATAAAAGTCGCCTGGACCGTCGCCGACCTCGAAGTTGTAGATCTCAGACATCCGCTCAATGCCGCGTGTACGCCTTGCTGCACGGGCTTGGGCCTCGGTGATCTCTTGTCCGGTAGAACTGCTCTGCTCATTTGATGCCTGATCCATGCCGAGTTCTCCTGTGCTGTTTGACTCTGTGTGGTCGATTGACTGTTTGAGGCTGTTGCCAACTCAGGGTCTGTGGACTGTGCTGAGCACCTGAAGGTGCAAAGACTCTGGACTGGTTGAGATCTACCTGAATAACATAGGACAATGCGCGCAGAGCAAAGTAAGTCTTCATTGGTTTGGTTTAGACACTCCCGCTTTGCCTTGCTGGCCTTGCTGGCGTTGCTGACAGTGGCAGGGGTGGTTCTCGCCGCTTGCGACCCCGCTCCGCCGCCGGCCGGGCCGCCGAGCCCTGACCCAGTTCGCGCCATCGTGTTCAAGGGTCTCGGGACTTGGTGGGATGTCTATGACTGGTCCCCGAGTTTTGTGAGTTCCCGCAACCCCGCTGCCCGACCACCGCTTGGAACTGCAGACGTTGACCGACTCGCTGCTGCGGGTGTGCAAACTCTCTACATTCAAACCGCAACCTATCGACTACCTAATGAGCCCCTTCTCGATCGTGCGTTGCTACGGCAGATTGTCGATCGTGCACAGAGCCTTGGAATCCGTGTGGTGGGTTGGTACCTACCCGAGTTCAACGACGTTGGCTACGACCTTGAGCGCTTCGTCGAGATTGCCAGATTCGGATTTGACGGGCTCGGCATAGATATTGAGTCCACTGCCAATGCAGATGTTGCGGCAAGATCACAGAATCTCATTACCGAGTCAGCTTTCCTTCGGGGGGTTTTCCCGCAACTTCCGATCGCAGCGATTCCCGTGAGTGCAGTCATCTGGGAGGAACTCAACCGTTCTTGGTGGCCAAACTTTCCCTATAGAGAACTCGCTCCGCTGTTTGATGCCTGGATGCCCATGGCCTACTGGTCATATCGCACACCGCAATCGGGGTGGTTCGACCCGTATCGATACGTCTACGAGAGCGTCGTGCGGTTGCGCCGAGCTACGGGTAACGCGAATCTTCCCGTCCACCCAATTGGCGGTGAAGCGGCCAAGCTGTCAGGGCCGGACTTGTTCTGGATGAATGCCGCAATGGTCGACTCGGGGTCAATTGGTGGAAGCATTTATGACGACGCAACCACCAACCCTGACTTGTGGGGTGCCCTTGGGCTCTTTCGGCGTGAGCTGGTGAAGTGACCGGCGAGTTGCACTGCCGGTTTTGATCAGCACGGCTTTGATCAGCGCGGCTTTGATCAGCACTCTTTGATCAGCACTCTTTGATCAGCGCGGTGATCGAGCCTGTTCCTGGCGACACCAAGCAACCATTTCAGCCACGCCCTCCTCGAGGGTGGTTGATGGCGACCATCCAAGAAGCTGCTTCGCAAGGTCCGAGGATCCGCCAGTTCGCTCTGCATCTCCGGCGGCGGCCGGCAAGTGATCAAGCTGGACTGGTTGCCCTAAGGCGCTACTCACTAGTCCGATGAGTTCTGTCATCGAGGCTGTGGACTCATTCGCAATATTGCAGACGCTGCCGCTCGGTGCGTCCGACAGGAGCGCTGCCAGGTTGGCCTCGACAACGTCATTGATATAGGTGAAGCTTCGACTCACGCTGCCGTCACCAAAGAGTGGGAACGCTTTGCCGTCGAGTGACATGTCAATCATGCGCCGGAGTGCCATATCGGGCCGCTGACGGGGCCCATAGACGGTGAAGTAGCGCAGCGAAACTGTTGGCACGGCAAAGTTCTTTGCGTACAGGGTGCACAGATGCTCTGCGGCTAATTTTGTTACCCCATAAGGGCTAACGGGCTGAGGAACGGCGAGTTCCGTGGTTGGGTACGTCTCGGCATTGCCGTAGACCGATGAGCTGGACGCCGCTGCGAACCTAGAGATGTTGGTTGACTTTGCCGCTTCGAGCAGTCGCTGAGTGGCAGTGATATTGCGCTGCACATAGATCTCGAATCCACTCGCCCAAGAGTCTCGAACTCCAGGTTGGCCAGCGAGATGCAGCACTGCGTCGATCCCGCTGAGCAAGGCATGTGGGTCGGCGGTCACAAGGTCCGACTCAATCAGTTCAAACTGCGGATGCCCCGCTACGCCAATCAGATGGGATCGCTTCAGCGCTGGGTCGTAGTTATCCGTGAAGCAGTCCACCCCTCGGACGCGATGGCCGTCGAGTAAGAGGCGCTCGGTGGTGTGGCTTCCGATAAAGCCAGCGCAGCCGGTGACAAGAATGTGCATGAATTGCTTAGGCTACTTGGCTACGAAGTATTTGGCGCGTGGGTGATGACAGATCAGCGCCGAGGTGGTCTGCTCTGGCTGATACTGAAAGCTTGTTTCCTCGGTGCACTCAACACCAATGCGGCTTGAGTCCAACAGTTGAGCAACCTTTTCGTTGTCTTCAAGATCAGGGCATGCGGGGTAGCCCCAGGAGTAGCGACCGCTGCGATACTTCTGACGGAACAGCCCGGCAAGCGCCGTTGGAGTTGGACTACCAATAATTGGTTCGGGGTCTTGATCAGCAAAACCCCATTCCTCACGAATCCTCCAATGCCAAAACTCTGCGAGTGCCTCCGCCATCTCAACACCGAGTCCGTGAAGCAGCAGGTACTCCTGGTAACGGTCCTCGGCAAACAGTTCGGCTGCTCGTTCCGAAACTGCTGCACCCATAGTCACGATGTGGAAAGCCGCGTAGTCGGCTTCACCCGAACCGATTGGTCTAAAGAAATCCGAAATACACAAGAAGGGTTCAACTGACTGCCGTGGATAGCTAAATCGCATGAGTTCCTCGCTGCGAGTCTCATCGGACCAGACCACAAGGTCATTGCCGTCGGCGTTCACGGCATAGAACCCGTAGACGACCTGAGGAATCAGCAGGCCCTGCTCTTTGGCCTCGGCGAATTGCTCTCGAAGGGTTGGCCGGATGCGATCCTTGAACTGTTCATCATTTTCTTTGCTGCCGTCTGGGAGCTTCTCCGGCCGAAATTGCCACTGATTGCGAAACAGCGCAGTTTCATTGATATAGGCAGCGATGTCATCGAGTGAGATGCCTTTGATGACTTTCGAGCCTAGGAAGGGCGGAACAAAAATCTCGTTGTCCATCGCTGCTTCGGGGGATCGCTCCGGAATCTCAACAGGTTCAGTTGGCTCGTCTGCTACTCGGTGCCTGTGAAGTTCTTTCTCTGTGGGAACCATTCCGTCATCAGCATCAAGCTTGCCGACTCGGATCTCTCCAAGGCGGTCCATGACGCGCAAGCCCTCAAACGCATCCTTGCCGTAAAAGAGTCGACCCTCGTAGACCTCTCGAAGATCTCGTTCTACATACGTTCGAGTCAATGCGGCGCCGCCGAGTAGCACCGGAATATTTTGCAGGCCGCGGCTGTTCAACTCGTTCAGATTGTCTCGCATGATGAGCGTGGACTTCACAAGTAGCCCCGACATCCCAATTGCATCGGCCTTGATTTCAAGGGCCTTATCGATCATCTCGGTAATGGAGATCTTGATGCCAAGGTTGTGTACCTCGTAGCCGTTGTTCGTCAGGATGATGTCGACCAGGTTCTTGCCAATGTCGTGTACGTCACCCTTGACAGTTGCCAGCACGATCCGGCCTTTACCCGTCTCGCCCTCGGCCCGTTCCATCATGGGCTCTAGGAACGCAACGGCGGACTTCATGGTTTCTGCTGATTGCAACACGAAGGGCAACTGCATTTCGCCAGAGGCGAACAGTTCACCTACCACCTTCATGCCGGCGAGCAGCACGTCGTTGATGATCTGTAGCGGGGTGTACTCCTCGGCCAGTGCAGTCTCTAGATCTGGAATCAGTCCATCCCTGTCGCCGTCGATGATTCGCTGCGAAAGGCGATGGTCAATTGTCCAGTCAGTGCGGTCCTCAACCACCACAGCAGTGGTTTGTACGTCAGCAAAGATCTCGAGCAGTTTCATCAGCGGGTCGTATTTTTCGTCGCCGTCAGCAAGCAGGCCCTCGGTGCCGCGGCGATCCCAGATCAGGTCGAGGCACACGTCGCGTTGCTCTTGCGGGATGCGGCTCAGTGGCAAAATTTTGGCGGCATGCACAATTGCTGAGTCCAGCCCAGCTTTGGTGCACTCGGCTAAGAACACGCTGTTCAGCACGTGGCGCGCAGCAGGTTTTAGGCCGAAGCTCACGTTGGACAGGCCAAGCGTGGTTGTCACACCCGGAAGCTCTGTCTTGATTCTCCGAATCGCCTCAATCGTCGCAATGGCATCTCGCCGAAGATCGTCATCTCCAGTAGAGAGTGGAAAGGTCAGGGCATCAAAGATCAGATCCTGCGGTTCAAGTCCGTAGCGTCCAACAGCCAAGTCGTGGATTCGGTGCGCGACGCGCATTTTCCATTCCACATCTCGGGCTTGGCCTTCCTCATCAATGAGCAGGCAGATCACAGCCGCCCCGAACTCCTGGGCCAACTTAAAGACTTTGTCGGCTCGCGAGCCTTCGGTATCGGAATCTTCAAGGTTGGCCGAGTTGAGGATGGCTCGGCCCCCAAGCCAGCGCAGTCCGGCCTCGAGTACCTCGGGCTCAGTTGAATCAAGTACCAGCGGAACCGAGGCTTGCGTTGCAAAGCGCTGCGCAATCTCGTCCATATCGCCAGCACCGTCACGGCCCACATAGTCCACGCACACATCAATGATGTGTGAGCCCTCTTTGACCTGCTCTTTGGCCATGGCCACGCAGGTGTCCCAGTCCGAATCGAGCATTGCTTCTTTGAATTTTTTGGATCCGTTTGCGTTGGTCCGTTCACCAATCAGGAGCAGATTGGTAGCTGAGTCATCTTCGCTTCCCAATGTGACGGGGGAGTAAATCGAGGCAACTCCATGTTCAAAAACGGGCGTCCGCTGCAGGGGTTGCAAGTCTTTGACTGCTTCGGCGAGTTGGCGAATGTACTCGGGTGTGGTGCCGCAGCAACCGCCCACGATCGTGACACCAAATTCGGTGACGAAGCGTTTGTGGAACTCGACGAACTGCTCTGCAGACAAGTCGTAATGCATGTGTCCGTCCACAACCGAAGGAAGGCCAGCATTTGGTAACACAGAGATGGGAATGCGCGAATGCTGCGACAAGTGGCGAATGTGCTCGCTCATCTCTTCGGGCCCCGTAGCGCAGTTAATGCCAATTACATCGGGCTTCATGGCATCAAGGGCAACCAAGGCTGCGCCGATTTCGGTTCCCGGCAACATGCGACCCGTCAACTCGATCGTGACCTGCACCTGAATGGGAACTTCTCGGCCTACCTCTCGCATGGCATCCCGGCAGCCGTTCATCCCTGCTTTGATTCCCAGAAGGTCAAACTGGGTCTCGAGCAGCAAGAGGTCAACGCCTCCTCGGATGAGTCCCCGAGATTGCTCCGCGATCTGATCTCGCAGTTCCTCGTAACGAACGTGGCCGAGTGAGGCAAAGCGGGTGCCAGGTCCAATTGACCCAGCCACGAATCGAGGCTTCTCGGGGGTCGAATAATCGTCAGCGGCCTGCCGGGCAATACCTGCCGCCATCTCATTGAGTTCTTCAGTGCGGTCGCCGAGGCCGTATTCGTTGAGCGTGGCGCGCATGCCGCCAAAGGTGTTGGTCTCGATGATGTCGGCGCCAGCGTCGAGGTATTCGGTGTGCAACTGGCGGATCAGTGCAGGCCGGGTTTCATTCAAGATTTCTGGACAGCCGTCTAGCTCTTCAGATCCGTAGTCATCCGGTTGCAGATCGTGCAACTGCAACCAGGTGCCTGCTGCGCCATCAAAGACAAGGACCCGGTTCTGTACTGCTTCAAGATAGGAAAAAGCCATGATGTAGATCAGATTACTTCTGACATTGCCCAAGTGCCTCATAGGGCGGCGGCCTAGGGCACTACCTTCGGTAAGGTGAGAGTTCTCTCGGAGGGTTGTTAGCCATGAAGATCTATACAAGAAAAGGTGACGACGGCACTACGGGCCTGCTCTATGGCGGCCGTGTCCGCAAAGACGCCCCGGGGCCTACTGCATACGGCGATGTCGACGAAGCGCAGTCATCTATTGGACTAGCCAGGGCGCATTGTCGTGCCGGTGGAGAGTTGGACCAACTGCTGGTCTCGATTGAACGCGACTTATGGGTCCTGATGGCGGATCTTGCCACTGATGCCCAAAACCGCGACAAGCTCACTGCTGGAGTCTCACTCGTCACCGAACAGATGGTGAAGCGCCTTGAGGACCTGATCGACTCCTATGCAAGTCGCTTCGAGATGCCAACAGAGTTTGTAGTTCCAGGTGAGGATCGCGTTGCGGCGTTTCTTGACGTTGCGAGAACTGTCGTGCGCCGTGCTGAACGACAGAGTCTGGCTGCCGCATGCGAAGGCTCGCATGCACTTGAGTACCTGAATCGACTCTCTGACCTGTTGTGGACCCTTGCCCGCTGGCAAGAGGGAGATTCCCTGATGGCTCGCAGCCCTGAATCGCCGCAGCCCTGAATCGCCGCAGCCCTGAATCGCCACAGCCCTAAATCGCCACAGCCCTAAATCGCAACCGTCCTACATGCCAACCGTCCTCATTGGAGATCACACGTGTCTGATCCTGTAACTGTAAAAATTGCAAAGACCATCCCAGGCAGTGCAACAGCCTTGGCTGTCACAGCGTGTTCTGATCGACTCAGCAAAGTCGCTGGAGTTCGAAAGGCGGCGATGACCCGGGCAGGCTTTACTGGCGCTGCTGGGCAGAGCCTGGTTCTGAATGACGGCGAGTTAACTCGCGTGATTCTGGGGGTCGGCCCGTCACATGCTGCCGGTGCGGTGCAGTTGCGGACCGCAGCGGCAGTGTTTGCCCGATCGGTGATGAGTCAT
>CANJEC010000053.1 GCA_947473395.1 Actinomycetota bacterium
AAGGATGAATTATGAATGGAACATTGGCGCTCGTCGGTGGCGAGGAGTTCACTGAAGGATGCAGTTTTGACGCTGCACTTCTTCAAGGAGTGCAAGAGGTGTTGCTCATCCCAGCGGCCCTTGCCTACGAAAACCCTGGTGAGGTCATTGAAAGGGCTCAGGCATATTTCGCCACCTTTGGCGTGAGCGTTCGAGTTCTAGATGTCTATCGCCGAGCTGAGGCCTTGGAACTACTTCCGAGCGAGCTAGCTTCGGCAGCACAGATGATGTATCTCACAGGTGGCTCGCCGATGCACCTGCGATCGGTTCTCAAAGACACCCCTCTGCTCGAGGGAATGATTGGAGCTTGGCAAGCTGGCGCCACCATTGTCGCAGCTGGAGAGGCTGCCTCGGTGTTGTGTAGCCACATGGTCGACAGTCGCGGTGGGGCGTTCACGATTGGTCTTGACCTGATCAACACCATGACGGTGATCCCTCGCTATAACCAGTGGTCGCCAGAGAAGTGGCATCGCACGGTGGAGTTGGCCAAACCAGGACTCGCTGTTGTTGGTATCGATGAGGCCACGGCGCTGATCCGGTCACCTGAAGGAGTCTGGGGCGTTGAAGGCGCTGGCAGCGTGTATGTGTTCAGAGACGGCGCTCGTGCCGACATCTCTGTGCTCAGCTCTCAACTCACCGTCTAGCTCAGGTAGTGCTCTAGCTCAGGTCTCGTTGATTGTTACTGAGTTGATGATGACTGCTTTGCTGGGCTCTTGGGATGGCGTGCTCAGGGCGCCAATGGTGTCTACAACCTCGGTGCCTTCAGTTACCTGACCAAAGAAGGTATAGAGCGGCTGAAGTTGCTGGCCTCCGTCAGGAAGGACCACAAAGAACTGACTGCCGTTGGTGTCCGGCCCAGCGTTTGCCATTGCAAGCGAATAATCGGTATAGGCGGCAGACGTCTCGGGGAGTTCGTCCTCGAACTCGTACCCAAGGTCATTGTTGCCCCAAGGGGCACCATCGCCGTCTCCGGCTTGGATCACGAATCCAGCAACAATTCGATGGAACGGAACTCCGTCGTAATAGTGGTAGCGGCTCAGGACCACGAAATTGTTGACAGCCTTGGGCGCTGCTTCTGAATCAAGGTTTGCTGTGAACGACCCCTCAGTGGTGTCGAAGGTAGCGGTGTACTTGGCTCCTGCTTGTAGACAGTCGGGAGGAGGGCCGGCAAATACCTGAACTCGTTCAGCTGAGCCATCAGCAGGTGGACAGGTTGTGGGCTCGGTCAAGGTTGCCCCGGCAGGCGGGTCAGGAAGCACAGCAGCCTCGGCGCTTGGATCGCCCGCAACAGAAGTGGTGCTTGAAGAATCAGCCGCAGCATTTCTCGTAGGAGAACTAGCGGTCTCGTCAGAACTCTTGCCAGTCAGCAAAACCACAGCTCCGATGAGAATCAGGACTGCAAGAACCCCACCAACAATGCTCAGAATTTTGCGCTTGCGCGCCTTAGATTCGAGCTCTGCTTGGGCAGCATTGAGCCGATTGCGATGATCTTGTTGCCGGGCGTGTTTCTCTGCGTTTGTTCCCACGGCGAGCAAGAGTAGCGAATCTGAGCTGTAGTGAGCAGCTTGCCCAGTGTTAGCGTTTCCCCCGTGGCACTCCTAGTACAGAAGTTCGGCGGAACCTCCGTGGCCGATCCAACTCGGATCCGAGACGTGGCTGATCATGTTGCGCGCTGCCGTCGACGCGGTGACGAGGTCGTGCTCGTGATCTCTGCCATGGGAAAAGAGACAGATGAACTGCTTCGGCTCGCCCATGAGGTGTCCGAGATCCGCCCTGGCAGAGAGATGGACATGCTCATCACTGCCGGCGAACGCAAAGCAGTGGCTTTAGTCTCGATGGCTCTGCATGCCGCGGGAGTTGATTCCGAGAGCTACACCGGCAGCCAGGCCGGGTTTCTGACCGATACGAATCACACCAACGCCAAGATTTTGGAAGTGAACGCTGATCGAATCCGTGAGGCGCTTGATGCTGGGCGAGTTCCGGTTGTGGCTGGGTCGCAGGGCATGTCCACTGATCGTGATGTCACCTTTTTGGGGCGCGGGGGATCTGATACCACTGCAGTTGCCCTAGCAAAGGTGCTTGGTGCCGATGCCTGCGAGCTGTACACCGACGTGTCTGGCGTGTTCACCACCGACCCTCGCGTCGTTGATACCGCCCGCAAAATACACCGCATCTCTTTCGATGAGATGCTCGAAATGACTGCAGCAGGTTGTCCCAAACCTGCCATGCGTTCAGTTGAATTTGCCCACCGTCATCGGGTGCCCCTGCATGTGAGATCTGCATTCACATGGGAGGTCGGCACCTGGGTTACTGAAGAGGATCCTGATATGGAAGAAGCAGTTATTCGCGCCGTGGTTGCTGACTTGTCCGAGGCAAAGGTCACGGTCACCGGTGTGCCAGACCGTCCAGGAATCGCAGCGAACCTGTTTCGGCGTTTGGCTGACGCAGATGTGAACGTTGACATGATCGTGCAGAATGCTTCGGAGGGAGGCGTCACGGATATCTCGTTTACTGTGCCGCGACTTGAACTCGATCAGGCACTGCAGATTTGTGAGGATAAGCGTGCCGAGATTGGCGCTGAGCACGTCACGTCTGGGCAAAGGATCGCCAAGGTGAGCGTGGTTGGCGCTGGTATGAAGTCCAATCCTGGAGTTGCGGCCACAGTGTTTGAGACCCTTGCGAATCACGAGGTCAATATTGAGATGATCTCAACCTCGGCCATCCGGATCTCGTGCGTCATAGCTCATGATCAAGCTGACCGAGCGGTGCAAGTCCTGCACGATGTTTTTGAACTCGAAAAAACCGAGTTCTAATCGCCAGCAAGTACAGAGATGACGTGATCGGCCAGCAGGCGACCGTTCAGCGTGAGGATTAGTCGATCTGCTTGATAAGTAACGAGACCATCAGTGAGCAGGCGTTCGGTACGGTGATCTCGAGGTGCCAAGTGCGTGGGCAAACCCTCGGCAAGGCGGATACCCAGCATGATGTCCTCGAGGCGGCGCTGCTCCTCTGTGAGTTGCTCAGACCCAGACACTGGTGAGGCTCCTCGGCTCAGGGTTTGAGCCCAGAGCTTTGGGTCATCAAGGTTCCACCAGCGCCGACCGTCAAGGTGTGAGTGAGCCCCAGGTCCGATTCCCCACCAGTTATGATTTCGCCAGTACAACAAGTTGTGCTGGCACTGAGCCGAGGGGTTCGCTGCCCAGTTCGAGATTTCGTACCAGGAAAACCCAGCTGCTTGCATCGCAGCTTCTGCGACAAGGTATCGCTCCGCGGCCTCATCCGAGGAAGGAGTCGGCAGCGCCCCACTGCGAACTCGAGCGGCAAGCTTGGTACTTGGCTCGATGCTGAGTGCATACGCGCTGAGGTGATCAATCTGGGTGGACAGCGCCGCTTCTAGGGTGAGCGAGAAGTCCTGTTCGGTCTCGCCGGGGGTGCCGTAGATCAGATCCAAGCTGATGTGATCAAACCCAGCAAGGCGCGCCTCGCTGACTGCCTGTAGTGACCGCTCAGGGTCATGCGTGCGGTCAAGAAGCTGCAATATGCGGGGCTGGATGCTTTGCATGCCGAACGAGAGTCTCGTTGCTCCATGCTGACGAAGTTGTTCGAGTTGGCCAGGCGCAAGTTCGTCCGGATTTGCCTCGACCGTTACTTCGATGTCTCGCTCAACTTCGAAACGATCAACGATTGCAGAAAGAATGCGTCCAAGTTGCTCGGCGCTCAACAGGGTTGGAGTCCCTCCGCCAAAGAAAATGCTGTGAAGCGCAGGTCGATCCTGGCCGAGGGATTCATCAGCAAGGGCGATTTCGGACAGCACACCCTCGAGGTACTGCTCAATCGGGTCGGAGTGAATCTGAGAAGCACCCGACTGCTCACTCACGACATAGGTGTTGAACGCGCAGTATCCGCACCGTCGAGAACAAAACGGGACATGGATGTACATGCCGAGCGGAGTGGAGGCCATTATCTGAGTCTGTCACTGCAGAGCGGAGAACTATCCTGTATGGCTATGAGTTTTTCTTCCGCCCCCAATTTCGGCATCTTCGGCGCGACCGGCCAAGTAGGCAGCGTCATGCGCACTCTGCTGGCACAACGTCAGGTTCCTGTCGGTTCGATCCGATTTTTTGCATCCTCACGCTCGGCAGGTTCTTATCTGCCCTGGGGTGATGGTCAGGTGATTGTTGAAGACACTGCGACTGCAGATTTTTCTGGCATCGACATTGCGCTGTTCTCCAACGGTGCAACTAGCTCACGTGAGTTTGCCCCGCAGGTCGCAGCTGCCGGCGCGATCGTCGTGGATAACTCCTCTGCCTGGCGTATGGATCCGCAGGTTCCGCTGGTTGTGGCCGAGGTCAACCCGCAAGCCTTGCGCAACATCTCAAAAGGGATTGTGGCTAATCCGAACTGCACCACGATGGCAGCCATGCCAGTGCTCAAACCCCTCGACACCGAGGCTGGGCTGATTCGGCTAGTCGTGAGCACCTATCAGGCAGTTTCGGGCGGTGGACTAGCAGGAGTCGAGGAACTAGCCAGTCAAATCGCAGCAGGTAGCGACCGGGCTAGCGAACTCACCTACGACGGCCAAGCCATAGAGTTTCCAGTTCCTGAGAAGTTTGTTCGCACCATCGGATTTAACGTGGTGCCCTTGGCCGGATCAGTAGTCGAGGATGGATCCGAGGAAACCGATGAGGAACAGAAGCTTCGCAACGAAACTCGCAAGATTCTTGATCTTCCAGAGCTTCGAGTCTCGGGAACCTGCGTTCGAGTCCCCGTGTTCACGGGCCATTCTCTGTCGATCAACGCCGAGTTCGACCGGCCAATCAGCGCTGAGCGTGCCCGCGAGGTGCTTGCTCGTGCTTCTGGAGTGGTGTTGAGCGAGGTACCAAACCCACTCGAGGCCGCCGGTGCCGACCCGTCCTTTGTTGGCCGGATCCGCAAGGACTCCTCAGTGGAAAACGGTTTGGCACTCTTTGTCTCGAACGACAACCTGCGCAAAGGCGCAGCGCTCAACACCATCCAGATTGCAGAGTTGCTGATCTCAGGATTCTGATCAGGGCTCCCCCTTGGGCCTATGCCGGCGGGTTTGTCACGTAACGGTCGGCTGCCTCGGCTAGCGAGAGCCCCATTTGGTTGGCTAGTGAAGCTACCCAAGCAATGACATCACCGAACTCATGCAGCTGCTGCTCGGGTGTGCCCTTGCGAACTGCCTGAGCAAGTTCGCCAACCTCTTCGCAGAGCCAAGCCACCGTTGCGGGTATTCCCCGCTCTTGGTCTGCTTGGCCGTAGAGCTCCTGCATCAACTCTTGAAACGCCGAGATTTCCATGCCGAGACGTTATCTCGGAGCGAGATCCAACGAATTCAGGAGCGCATAAAGACTTGCACGGTGAAGACGGTTCGCTGGCCGTTACAAGTTCCCCAGACAGCTCCGGCCCCCATTGAGGTGAAGCTTGGGTCCACAATGTTGGCACGGTGACCGGGAGAGTTGAGGTAAGCAGTGTGAACCTGCTCGATGCTGCCGCCTCGGCCGACGTTCTCACCAAGCTTGCGCCATTCGGGCGGGGCGCCATCAGAGAGCGTGGAGTGACGAATATTGCATTCATCACGCAGTTGCACAGCCCAAGCATCTGCCTTCATATTCAAGGTGACGTGTTCGGAGAGTGTTGGGAGACCGTTTTGAGCTCGGGTCGAGTTCACTGCGTCGATCACGGCGAGGCGGTCTGGTTCGCTTGATTCACAAGAAGAAAGGGTGGCAGCGCCAAGGGTTAAAGCGAGAATAGCCATGATGAACCGAAAGGTTGTGGGGGCGGGGGTGCCGATCATGAACTAGTTGTCGACCCCATCAGGCATGACCTTGACATTCTTTTTCAATTTGTGACAACAGACCCACGATTTCAGGGGAAAACCAGGGATCACCTAGCCCCGAAAGGCCAGGTGATCCAGGTTGGTCGGGTGAGGGAGATTTGAACTCCCGACCTCCTCGTCCCGAACGAGGCGCGCTACCAAGCTGCGCTACCACCCGGATTGCGTTGTGATCGTAGTTCTCAGGAGGCGTCGACGGTAACGGGGGCTGCTTCTTGGGCTTCTTCTCCACCCTCGGTGTAGGTGCCACCCGACAGAACCTGTTGCACGGCCTTGCGCACACGCAGCGAGTTCAAGGGCTTCACGAGCCACCCGTCCGCACCTGAGCGCCCAGCAATAAATACGTCCGCCTGCCGGTCAAGCAGGATGAGGATGTTCTGTGGATCAATACGGCCGAAGCTCTCTTCGTTTCGCAAACCCATACAGGTTGCGACTCCACCCATATTGCCAATCTGCAAGTCCAGAATGACCAGAGCCGGTGCTAATGCTCGAACAGCCGCAAGGACTTCTCGGCCTGCGGTAACGCGTTCTACCTGAGTCGTGGAGTCTGCGAGGGCAGCGTCGATCCCGTTGAAGACCTCGTCGGCATCCGTCGCTACCAGAATGAGTTGAGGAGTTGAAGTGCTCACGGTTCCGAGGTTACCTCGGTGTCGAACATTGCTTGGCCCAGCATCTGCAGTGTGGCCATGTTGCTGACCTCAAACCCCTGAACCGGTACCTGCACTACTGGTGCCGGTGCCAGTTCCTGAGCGAGACCCAATACGTGTTTCTGTTCGCCCCTAGCTAGGTGCTGTGCCTCAGCTAAGCACTGGTACTGCTCCCCAATGGCGGTCCCCGCGTAGCGTTCTGCAAACTCTTCGGGCTTGTGGTTCGGCAGGTTGGTCTGAGAGATAGCGCCAAAGCGTGGTTGCATTCGATTGATAATGAGGGCACGAACGGTGATCTTCAGTTCTCTGAGTCGAGCAGCGAAAAACTGTGCTTCGGCCATCGTGTCGGCGTGCGGTGAAGCAATCAGAATAAATGCGGTATCGGGCTGTGAGAGTAGGGAGTCAACCTCTGCTGCACGTTCCTTGAAGCCCTGTTCCATGCCCTCAAATGCACCGAAGAACGCTATGGCATCTGCGATGACTTCACTGCCTACCACCTTTGAGATTGATCTCAGCAGAGTTTGGGCTGCAACATTGACTGCCTTAACGATGCCTCGAGTTGGCAGCATCAGCACCTTGTAGATCCGGTGGTCCAAGAATTTTGCAAGGCGCCTGGGGGCTTCAAGGAAGTCCAGAGCGTTTCGAGTGGGCGGAGTGTCGACCACGACGAGGTCGTAGTCCGACTCAATGGCAAGCTCGTAGAGCTTCTCCGAGGCCATGTACTCCTGCGTTCCCGATAACGAAGTCGAGATGTTGCGGTAGAAGCTGTTTTCGAGAATCTGTTCGGTCTGCTTTGAGTCGGATGCGTACCTGCGCACGAGCCCGTCAAAGGTGGCCTTCGTGTCGAGCATCATGGCCCACATCTCGCCGGACCCCTCTGGCAACCCCGGGATTTGCGCAGGCTCGTTGGTCAGGCCGTCGAGACCAAGAGCATCAGCTAGGCGCCGGGCCGGGTCGATGGTCACGACGACTGTCTTGCGGCCCTGCAGCGCAGCGTGCAGCGCAATGACCGCAGCAGTGGTGGTCTTGCCGACTCCACCCGATCCGCAACACACAATCACGTGGCTCTGCGCTACCACCGACTCAAGCGACATATGAATCAGCCCCGACTTGGATTAGGTAGGTCGCGAATCTCTGCGAGCAGGCTGTTGGAGAGCTGAGCTAGCCCATCTGGGCCGAGTTCAGATGTGAACACATATGGCAGGAGCAACTGAGCCAGAGGAAGCTCCTGAGCCATGCGATCAAGCTGTGCTCGCTGCAGAGCAGTTCGTTGCAGACGGAAGAGAGCGGCCTCAGCGAGATTCTGAGCCTCTGAGAGCTCTAGCTCGATCCCAGCCTGGGCTGCTGCTTCTATCGGATTGGTTTGCAGGCCGGGTAGCTCGGCAAGAACACCGTTGACGACCACTGGTCCTAGGCTCACGCCTACCTCGTCCTCCAAGCTGTAGGCAGTTTCGATGAGTTCATTTACCGGCGTTTCCTCGGGGGCGGTAACCAACAAGACCCGACACCTTGTGGGGTCATTCAGTAACCCCAAAACATCCTTTGCTTGGGAGTTGATTGGCCCGACCTTGACTGCGTCCTCAAGGCCGCTAGCTGATCGAAGGAAAGTAATTGCATGACCAGCCGCGGGTGCGTCAACGATGATGAGGTCGAACTGCCGGGAGCGTTCAAGCTGTTTGATCTTCCCGAGGACCAAAATATCGCTGATTCCTGGAACTGCAGTTGCGACCACATCGAGCGCCCCAGTAGAGAGAAGTCGGCCTGAGATGCGCTTCAAGCCATGATCCTTGAGGTAGTCCAGCAGGGCATCCTCTGGCAGAATCGTTCGGGCCATAACCTCGCCAACCTCTAGGCTTGGCTCCACTAACTGGATTTCGCTGTAGCTCAATTGCGCCGAGTTGAACAGTGAGGCGAGTCCGCTCTTGCCTTCAACTTCAACAATAAGTGTGCGTAATCCAACAGATGAAGAAGCCATCGCTAGGGCTGCGGAGACGGCCGTTTTGCCGACACCGCCTTTCCCGGCGACGATGATGACTCCTGATGTAGTCAAAAACTGCTTAGGATCCACGATTTCCGTTCGGAGTTCGCACTGTGTTCACACTACCTAGACCTACTCGGCGACTTGCTATCACTCTGGTGATGATTGGCGGGGTCGCTACGTTGGCCGCCTTGTTGGCTCCCGCTGTTTCTGCTCAGGGCAGCTGTGGAAAGTCAGGCTGCGTTGACGTTGTGGCCGTGGACGGCCTTATCGATGAGATCGAAGCCAACTTCATGATTGACAGCATTGAGCGAGCGAACGCCGCTGGGGATGTGGTGGGTGTGGTGCTGCAATTCGACAGTGCCGGCTCGGCAGTTTCTGATGCCCGCCTCGATCAGGTTGCTGCTGCCATCCAAGGTTCAGGTATTCCCGTTTCTATCTGGATCGGTGCATCTGGTTCGTACGCATTGGGAGGGGCCGCCGAATTAGCTCAGGTTGCGGCCTCCTCTGGGATTACCCCTGGGTCAAAGATTGGTGATGTTGGTTCACAGCGACTCGATGAGCAGCAGTTTGGAGAGTTGTTCACGGGTCGAGCAGCCGCTGGCCTGACACGAACATTCTCTGGTGAGGCGGCTGTGAAGGCCGGCCTAGTCGATCGCTTTGACCCAACCTTGGTGGATCATGTGGGCAACCTTGACTCTGTAGAGACCAGAGTGGTCAAGGTGGATGGTCGTGAGCAGAAGCAACCCGTGCAACGGGTACGACTGTCGAAGCTTCCGCTCCAGGTGCAACTGATGCACACTGCCGCGAGCCCCTCGGTTGCGTACCTGCTGTTGGTCATCGGACTGGGGCTGTTGTTGTTTGAGTTCTTTACTGCCGGTGTTGGGGTGGCCGGCGTGATCGGCGCCTTGTTTGTGTTGCTCGCTGGCTTTGGGGTCGCGGAGCTACCGTTTACGCCTTGGGCCTTGGCACTGTTGTTGTTCTCGTTCTTCGGGTTCGCCATTGATATGCAAACTGGCGTTCCGCGACTCTGGACGATTATTTCGATGGTGGCCTTTAGCGTTGGATCGGTGTTCTTGTTTGTCGAGTTCCGACCCACCTGGATTGCCCTGCTCGCTGGAATTCTCGGAATGGGGGTGGTGGTGTTTTCTGGGATGCCGGCAATGATTCGCACACGGTTCGCTACCCCAACTATTGGCCGAGAATGGATGATTGGTGAACTTGGCCAAGCGAGTAGCGAAATCAATCCAGAAGGCATGGTGCTCATTCGCGGAGCCGAGTGGCGAGCACGAACCAATCGTGCGACACCGGTTTTGGTGGGAGACAGCATTCGGGTGGTAGAGATCGACGGGCTTGTTCTTGGGGTTGAACCCGAAGAGGGTGGCGCCATGGACTACCGCGAGATGCGGTCGAGTCGAAAGGGTGAACCTGAACCTGAAGCTGACCCTGAGGCAGACCCAGAGGCCGAGGAACCCGCAAAATAATTCAGATTTCCTCTTGTTCTTGGTGCAAGTACTGCTTTATGGTCAAAGGCACTGAAGCGAGGGGGTTCGTACCAGTGAGTGCACAACAGTGTTCAAGTGCTTGGCAAGTCAAAGCAGCATGCCGAGGTCCGCAAGCAGCAGTTTTCTTTCCACCACCGCAATTTGAGCGGAAGGCGGATCGTATTGAGCGCGAGCGTCGCGCCAAGGCAATTTGTGCTGGATGTTCGGTAGAGACTGACTGTTTGACCTATTCAATACAGATCGGTGAGTCCCACGGCATTTGGG
>CANJEC010000054.1 GCA_947473395.1 Actinomycetota bacterium
ATGGGAGCGGAATTGATGTATGTCGAGATCTGCACTCTCTGCACCCAGAGATTCGCTTTCTCATTTTGACTGCATTTGAAGAGGATTCAGCACTGCTCAGTGCAATCCTTGCCGGAGCGAACGGGTTTCTGCTCAAGCAGATCCGCAGCGACGTGCTGAGCGAAGCAATTCGAGCGATAGCCGGCGGACGATCAATTATTGATCTCGCAGATATAGAAGCTGCCAAGTCTCGTCTCAGGGGCCTGGCCTCACGAACGGACGAGCGGGTGAAGTACCTCACTCCTCAGGAACTTCGAATTCTGGAGTATTTGGCCGAGGGTTTAACTAATCGACAAATCGCCGACGAGATGTTTCTCGCCGAAAAGACAGTCAAGAACTACGTTTCGAGCCTGCTCTCGAAGATGGGCTTATCTCGTAGAACTGAAGCCGCTGTCTTTGCGGTGCGGCAACAAGCCCGCGAGGACCGCAGGCAGCCCTAGAGACCGCTCGACAGAGCTAGGCGGTCGGCGCAAGACACGCTCCCATCTAGCGGTCACAGCACTCGGTGGCTATCTGGGCGAGTTCTAGCTTGCGGTAGCAAACATGTTTTCTAGAGTTTCAGCTAATTCCTGCTCTGACACGACCGGCGCCAAATGGTGGCCAGCACCAGAGAGAAAGCCGTAATCTCGGAGCGGTGCAAGCTGTGCCTCAGACTCAATACCCTCCGCGCAGAGTTGCATCCCAAGTTCCCTACTCAGAGAACTCAGGACAGACAGAACGCCTAGAAGCGCAGTTCGGGTCGAGCCAGCAGACTCCCCCAGCTGTCTGACAGCTACTCGCTCTAGTTTGATGACATCTGCAGCGAAGGAGTTGAGCGCCGAGATTCCTGCATGATTAACCGAGACTTCCGTCAGAGCAATCCTAAAACCAAGATCGCGAAGCTCCCCGAGGGTTTGCTTCTTGATCGCAAAAACTGCGTCAGGAGACTGCGCCTCCATTTCAATTCCGATGGAGGAGTGCACGAAGCCTGCCGCCGCCACATCAGCAATGAGCGAAGCTGTGAAATTGCTGTGCAGTTCGGTTGGTGAAACCTTGAACCAGAGGATCATTTTGTCAGTCAAGCCGGATCGAAGGGAGCCCAAGCTTCGCTTCCACGACTCCATCCCACGCTGTCGTACCCATCTCCCTAGCGGCACGGTTAGCCCAGCATCCTCTGCAAGCGGCAAAAACTCGGCTGCGCTGAGGAGCCCTTGCTCAGGATGATTCCATCGAACTAGCGCCTCGAGTCCAACCGGACTCCGGCTTTCTAGGTGAACCTGAGCTTGAAAGTGCACCTCCAGATTGCCTTGCGAGAGGGCGGTACGTAGTTCCCTGACAAGCATCCCCGCACGGTCGACTCGGCGACCGATCTCTTCATCGAAGACAGCTACTTGATCGCGTCCCTGACGTTTGGCCTCGTAGGCGGCAATGTCTGCCTGGTGTACGAGGAGGTTGGCAGTATCGAAGGTGCCGGCCCAGTCGGGTTGACTAGTAGCGACGCCAATACTTGCCGAGATTGCAACATCACTGTCCGCGATTCTGAAAGGCACGCGAAGCGCGTCAACTAACTTGTCAATGATTGAGCGCACCCCTTGTGGAGATGTCGACCCATCAAGACAAACCACAAACTCGTCACCACCGAAGCGGGCCACCATGTCCTCCGACCGAAGAACCGAGCTCAATCGTGCAGCGATTTGTCGAAGTAGGTCATCGCCACCGGCATGCCCAAATGTGTCATTCACAGTCTTGAAGCGGTCCAGATCAACGAAGAGCACCGTGGTCGGCAACTCGTGGCCATGACGTTCCAACGAGGCACAAATCCCGTCGAGTGCGGCACGCCTGTTTGGTAGTTCAGTCAGCGGGTCTTGGTGAGCTAGGGAACGCAGGTCAGCCTCGGCTCGGCGTCGGTCGGTAATGTCGTGAGAGGTGACTGCAATTGCGTCTCCAAGGGGGAGCACTTGCTGGCGAATCCAGCGTGGGTGCGCAGTATCGGTATCAATCTCAATCTCCTCAAGCATGGCAACACCCGAGGCAAGACACTCTGCCCAGACCCTGACTAGGTTCGCCCCCGAAGAGGGAAAGACTTCTGTCACTGTGTGTCCGAGTAGTTCAACCATGGGTTTGCGCAATACCTGAGAAGCAACCACATTCGTCACAGCAAAACGAAAATCTATGACTTGGCCATCGGCATCAAACTCGGCGGTCAGTATCGACTCGGCATCCATGCTCGCAAACGCAGCGCGACGAAGCAGGGAGTACTCCGTATCGGCCTTCACTAGAGGCCCCGCCAAATGTGAAGGATCAGACATCTTGCCGAGAGCCGTTCAAGCCCGAACACCTTCCCACTCAGAGTAGTAATACCGACGCTTAGTGTAGCTCACCCCTACGACTTAGGAAGAGCGGATCAAATGGCCAGTGCAATGATGACAGTCTGTACTCGTGTCAGATCCCAGCAGCCTCCCGTTCGAATTTCACCCACTCCCCCGGCCCACGCGAACTCTGTCAAGTTCTGGAGTTGAGATCGCTACCTATGACCTCGGAAAAACCAGCGAAGCGGGAATTGCCGACCAATCTGTGCTCTGTGCACACGCGACGGGGTTTTGCGCCGCAGTCTGGGCACCAGTAACGGATCACCTCCAGGAGTACCACCGCGCATCTCTGGACTTTCGAGGACATGGCCTGTCCAGCATTCCCTCTGCTGGCATGGATTGGTCAGGGACTGCTGAAGATGTCCTTGCTGTGATTGACGCCCTTGGGCTCGACAAGCCATTTGGAGTGGGTCACTCCATGGGGGGAGCCTCGCTGCTACTCGCCGAGCAGATGCGCCCGGGCACGTTCAGTGGATTGTGGGTGTACGAACCAATTGTCTTCCCAATGCAAGACTCGGGTCTGGAGCCAACAAGATTGAAGATCCAGGATATTTCTTCGAGCAATCCCCTAGTCGCCTCGGCTCTGCGCCGACGCGACTCGTTCCCTTCTCGCAGCGCCGCAGAAGAGAACTTTGCATCCAAACCACCACTGAGCGACTTGTGCCCGGCAGCGCTTCGAGCCTATGTGGAATACGGGTTTGAACAACTCCCCGACGGTTCGATCACCCTTCGTTGTCGGCCCGAGACCGAAGCCGATACCTACAGAATGGGGGCCCGCCACAGTGCATTTGCCCACCTTGGCGAAGTCGTCTGCCCCGTCACGGTGGCACGCGGGCACACCAAATTCCCGGGGCCGGCTGACCTAGCACCGCTTATTTCACAGGCCCTTCCCTCTTCGACTCTCCAGGAGTTTCCAGCCCTTGGGCATTTTGGACCGCTGCAGGACCCGGTCTTAGTTGCAGCAGCAGTTCGATCTGCTCTCGCTGCTGCCAGCGCTGGCCTCTAGCATCTCGCCATGGCATTCACTCTGGCACCCTCATGAGCGCGCACCCGAGGGGGCTTGCGACCCTAGTTCTGCAGAGCCGTCTGGTGAAAGGCTTCGACCAATCGGCCGATCAGCTCGCAAAAGCCGCACACGGTTCAGTACCAGCTGACCGCATGTTCTATGCACTTTCACAAGCAGCAAACCACAGCTTGCTCTGGCATGGCATCAATGCCATAGATGCAGTGACGGCAAGCCCCAGTCGGCGGCGGCGAGCAGTGCGGCGCAGCGTCATCATTGCCACCGAGCAAGCTCTCATCAACGGCCCCATCAAGCTCATCGCCCAACGTGAGCGCCCGACAGAAAAGGAGCATCACCCGCACGAGCTTCGGGCGCCAAAAACCTCTAGCTTTCCGAGCGGTCACGCCTCGGCTGCGGCATGTGCAGCCACACTGCTCTCTGAAGACCTAGGTATGGCTCCGCTCTGGTGGATGCTCGCCGCTGGCGTCTCTTGGAGTCGAGTTCATGTTGGAGTACACCATGCCAGCGACGTGGTTGCAGGCCTGATCGCCGGGCGAACCATTGCCCGAACTGCTCAGCGGTTTTGGCGAGTCAGGTAACAGGGTGCTCGGACTGATTTGCTTCGGCCTAGAGCGGGTTCTGTCGACCAACTGGTTAGCCTGATGTGCATGGCCTCGACTCCTTCTGACCAACAACACATGAGCGGCTTTGAGTCGCTCATGTGGGAGTTGGAGCGAGACCCGCAACTCTCCTCAACCTTCGCGAACCTGACTGTCTTCGACCAGGCAGTAGACCGACGAGCATTTCGCAAGCGCATGGAGCAGACAATCATCAACGTTCCGCGGCTGCGCCAACGCGTCGTTACTAGTATCGCCCCGTGGGAACTGCCCAAGTGGGTTGATGACCCCGAGGTGGACCTAGACCACCACCTTCGCTGGATGGACTTGGGTGGTCATGGCTCGCAGCGTGAGCTCTACGATCTCGTGGCGACCCTCAGCCGACAGCCTTTTGACCGCGAGCGGCCGCTTTGGGAGTTCGTCACCATCGAAGGTCTCGCCGGTGGTCGTTCCGCGATGCTGCAGCGGCTACACCACACCATCACCGATGGCGAGGGTGGCATCGTGTTGTCGGTCGAGTTCCTCGATTTTGAGCGCATGCCAGTTCCACGTACCCGCAAAGGCAGTCAGAGTTCATCTCGATCATCCAAACCCTCGGGGGAAGATACCGCCGGTAGTGGCGACTCTGTTTCCGAGGTGCCTGAAGCTTCCAGGCCGTGGTGGTCACGGGCCTCAGCTCCCTTGGTGTCAGTCGCAACCGGGGCAGCTTCGCTCCCCTCGCGTACTGCTGATCTTGCCGGTGCTGTCCGCTCAGCCGCAAGACAAGCACGAGTTGGTCACCGCCGTTCACCTCTGTGGACTGAGCGCTCCCTTGGCAGGTGGTTTGGCACAACCACGCTCAATCTGGAAGATGTCTTAGCGGCGGCACACCTGCTTGGCGGCAGCGTCAATGACTTCTTTATTGCGGGGGCAGCCGATGCAGCTGGTGAGCTTCACCGTGTGGCAGGAAAGCCCGTAGAACAACTGCGCGTTTCTATGCCAGTCAGCACTCGACACGATCGATCTGCAGGGGGCAATGCCTTTAGTCCTACCCAGATGTTGGTTCCGACCGGGCTCATGGACCCAAGGGATCGAATGACTGAGATTCACAGCATCGTTGCGACTGTTCGCAGCGAGCGGGCCATCGAGTCGATGGGTACAGCAGCCCAAGCAGCTGCGATGCTGCCCCCCGCAGCGATACTTCGCTCTGGGCAACACCTTGCGCACTCGGTGGATTTCGTCTGCTCCAACGTGCGCGCTGCACCATTTGATCTCTTTATCGGCGGGGCATTCATGCAAGCCAACTACCCGATTGGGCCTCTTGCAGGCACTGCATTCAACCTGACCACGATGTCCTATCGCGGGTGGCTCTTTATTGGTCTTGCCGCTGATCCTGCTGCAGTGAGCGAACCACAGGTGCTACTCGAAGAGTTAGACAACGCCTACGACAGACTCTTTTGCGCAGCTGGCCTGAATCGTCAGAGGCCAGACTTCTGTTGAGCCAGTGAGCGTTGAGCCAGTGAGCTGTTGAGCTGTTGAGCTAGTGAGCTGTTGAGCCAGTGAGCTGTTGAGTTAGCGAGTTGTTGAGTTGCGGAGTTGTCGCTGAGTGTCCGCTTCAGTTCGCGTGAGACGCGGAATCTATCCGAACCAAAATACTGCGGACATCTAGCAAGAGGTCGGTGAACTCTACGGCCGAGACCAGCGACCGGTCTGAAGCATCGCTTAAGCCACGATCAATAAGATTCAACGCTTCTCGCATCGTGGGCGTTTCAAGAACTGCTGCGTCCAGAACTGCTGTTTCAAGAGCTTCTGTTTCGAGAACTTCTGTCATGTTGCCTCCTACGCTCCGCCGCCCCGGGAGACCGAAGCGAACAATGTCCAAGGTACCAGCGCCCTAGGACACAAAACGACCGCTTTACGGAGAGTTCACAGAGATTGCTCAGAAACTCCGTGGAATCTAAGCGTGATAGATGCTCTCGCAGCTACCACATGCGATCCCGTTCCTCTCAGCTTGGCTCAGAGCAGTTGCGATAGCCCAGCACAGTCGCGGGGTACCTTCTTGAGATGCATACAAACCCTCCCGCCATCGGGGTCACCTTCGCGAGCTTCCAGAGTCTTGGCCTGAAGCTTGGCCTTGAAGTTGCCGAACAGGCCAAGCTCTTGGGGTACCGCTCATTTTGGACTGCGGAAACGGTTGGTCAGGAAGCCTTCGCTACCTTGGCTGCTGTAGGAGTTCAACAACCAGGTCTCGATCTCGGGACTGGAGTATTAGCCCTTCAACTGCGCACACCGATGCTCGCTGCAATGGGCGCCGCGACGCTTCAAGATATCTCGCCCGATGCTCAGATTTTGCTAGGCGTCGGCATCTCGTCTCCTGTTGTGGTTGGCCGCTGGCACGGGGCTGATTACTCGGCTCACCCTTTGGCGCAGGTCCGAGAGTATTTGGAACTCACCCAAGCGTGTCTGAGCGGAGAAGCAGTTACTCATGAAGGCGAGTACTACCACTGCAACAAGTTCCGTCTCGGTGTCCGCATGGGTGAACGCAAACCACAGCTCGTTCTGGGTGCGCTCAATCAACGGATGCTGTCCTTAGCCGGAGAGCTCGCTGACGGGGTTCTACTCAACTATCTTCCCGCCTCGGCCGTGCCCTGGTGCATCGAACAGGTTCGACAAGCCGAAGCTGCTGCGGGCAGACAAGAAGGCTCATGCAAGGTGTACGCATACGTGCACGTTGCAGTCTGCAATCGAGATGACGCGCTAGCAAAAGCTCGCAGAGACCTCTACTCCTATGCAGTCGTCCCCGCCTATGCGCGGGCGTTTGCTCGAGCCGGATTCCAAGATGAGGTAGACGCACTGAACTTGGCTATGGCAAGCAAAGATCGGGATGCAGCCGTGGCGGCAATCTCGGATCGCATGATTGACTCCATCAATATCTGTGGGTCATCGGCGACGGTGGCCGAGGCTGTTCAGCAATACCGTGATGCAGGTGTACAGGTTCCCGTCATCATGCCCATGCCCTGGGGGGAAGACCGCGCCGCGGTGATCTTGGCCACGCTCCGCGCAGCAGTCGGTGAACTGCAGTAGCCCGGCCGAGCCCCTCGCCCGCCCCATGCGCCAAGAGGGTTGGCACCCACCAACCGCCCAGACAGCAACGCACCGTTTACTCCCAGAGAAGGATCCATGGAACTCTCCAACAGCAACATTGTGGTCACCGGAGCAGGAAGCGGAATTGGCGCAGCTCTGTGTATGCGTTTCGCCGAAGAAGGCCCCCGCGTAATTTCTCTCGTCGACTCGGACGCAGTCGCGTTAGATCGATCGCTCCAAGATCTTGCTCAGGTCTTTCCGCAGCTGAAGGTGACTTCGCATCAGGTGGATGTGTCGAAGGAATCTCAGGTCATTGACCTCATCCACAAGGTGACCGAGACCAGTGGAACGATCGACCTGTTCTGCGGCAATGCCGGAATTGGCACGGCGCTCGGCCTTGATGCACCGAACCAGGTCTGGCAGAGCACGCTTGACGTCAACCTGATGGCTCATGTCTATGCAGCGCGAGCGCTCATGCCAGCCTGGCTAGACCGAGGCCACGGCTATTACCTGCTGACGGCATCGGCGGCTGGGCTGCTCACCAACCTAGGAGACGCCCCGTACAGCGTCAGCAAACACGGTGCGGTGGCCCTTGCGGAGTGGTTGTCCATCACCTACGGCGACCGCGGAATTGGCGTTTCCTGCTTGTGCCCTCAGGGGGTTCGCACGCCACTGCTCTTTCCAGACATGAAGGCATCAGTTCTGCCAGATTCTGATACTGCCTCCCCTGCACAAGATGCCGTTGCGCTGGCGGTGGTTCGAGCGCAACGCATTTTGGAGCCCAGCGAGGTTGCCGAATCTGTTGTTGCTGCCCTCGCTGCGGAGCAGTTCCTAATCCTCCCCCACGAAGAAGTCGCAGCCTATGAGCAAGCACGTGCGAGCAATCGCGAACGTTGGCTGACAGCCATGCGCCGCCTGCAAGCACAAATCAGTGGCAGCTAGGAGCGGCACCGCCTCCGAAGAACTCCTAGTTCTGGCTAGCACAGGTAGCTGCGGGCGACTAGGAACACTCGGGTGCTGATACACGAGATTGTTGAATTCGCAGCGGCCGAGGCGCCACAGGGTTTGGCACTCGTTGCCGGAGAACTTCGCTGGACCTTTGCCGAACTGCTGCAGGATGTTCAGCGCTGTGCAGCAGGCATTGCGGAACTCACTGACCCTGGCGACCGAGTCGTGATGATTTCCGACAACTGCCCCGTGATGCTGATTGCGCTCTACGCCGTTCCCGCGGCAGGTGCCGTTGCGACTCTTGGCAACACCAGGCACAGCGTGGGTGAACTCGTCGCCATGATTCAGGCGACCGAACCAACAGTCATCCTTGCGAGCGCCGAACAGCTTGACCGGCTAGCTGCGGAGTTACCGAACTGTCAATCGGTGCGCCATGTGGTCTGCATGAATGGCACGCACCCGACGGCTAGTGCACGCGCTGCAGCAGAACTTGGACTCACGCAGGCGGCCGAAGACACAGACGAATCTACCCGGAGCGGGGCTCAGGCCCAGCTGCACGGAATCAAGGCGCAGGACCTTGACCCGGCCTCGCCTGCTTGGCTGATTCACACCTCGGGAACCACGGGTCGGGCCAAGGGTGCGCTGCTGAGCCACCGAGGCCTGCTCGCAGCGATCCAAAACACTGCACTCGCTCGACCTGTCTCAGCCGATGATGTGTACCTCTTTCCGTTTCCGCTTTTCCATGTAGCTGCATACAACGTCTTGCACGTGCACCTTCGTCGCCGGCCTGTGGTGCTGCTCCCTCGGTTTGACGCTGGGGAGGTCTTACGCCTGATTGAGAACCACCGAGTGACAACCTGTTCGCTCGCCCCAACGATGGTGTCCATGCTGCTGAATCATCCGGAACGTGACAGCACTGATCTTTCTTCTCTCCGCCAGATTTCCTACGGTGCATCAGCGATGCCTCTTGACCTGCTGCGCCGGGTGCTGCGAGAACTACCCGACTGCGGTCTGGCTCAGGGCTACGGCATGACCGAACTGAGTGGCAATGCAGTCTTCCTTGATCCCGAAAGTCATCGGAGAGCGGCGGACACTCACCCGCAGTTACTTGCGGCAGCCGGCAGACCTGGTCCGCTCGTTGCACTGCGAATTGCCGACGATGACGGCAACGAGCTGCCTCAGGGAGAACCAGGCGAGGTTCTGGTTCGTGGCGACCAACTCTGCGAAGGGTATTTCCGCTCACCTGCAGCCACTGCAGACTCACGTCACGGGCCATGGTTTAGAACCGGCGACATTGGCCGCATTGATCAGGACGGCTACCTCTATATCGTGGACCGCAAAAAAGATCTGATCATCTCTGGTGGAGAAAACATTGCCTCACGAGAGGTTGAGGACCTGCTGAGCACTCACCCTGGCGTGGCACAGGTTGCTGTCATCGGCCTGCCCGATGACCATTGGGGCGAGGTGGTTTGCGCTGTTGTTGTCCCGACTGCAGAGGATCAGATCACAACTGAAGATCTGATCTCCTGGACGAAAGACAAAATTGCAGGATTTAAGCGACCGCGCGTAGTGGTCGTTCTTGATGAGCTTCCCATAAACGCCTCTGGAAAGATCGACAAGTTAGCGCTTCGAGTCGCCGTCACCGCGCAGCGTTAAAGAATCCCTACCGAGGGGCTAGATCGCGAATTGCCTGCCTCTGGTCATAACCAAACGGAAGGAGCGCTAGGGCCGGCGTAGTGACTCCGTTGGCGACATAGCGACCAATCTGCTCACGGCAATGCTCGGGAGTTCCAGAGATGATCAGTTCATCCACTAGGGAATCTGGTATCGCCGCGAGAGCACCTTGGCGATCTCCGTCTGCCCAGAGCTTCCACATTTCCGCAAGTTGTTCCCCCCGGCCCAGCCACTCATGAAATGCCGCATACACCGGAACAGTCAGGTAGGCCGCAATCGCATACCGTCCCATGGCAAGGACTGCAGCGCGGTCAGTGGTCGGCGCAACAAAGATTCTCGCCACAACCTCTTTGGTTGGAGCATCCGAGCTGCCCCCTCCTGCGGCCTGAACGATTGGTGCAACCGTGCTGACATCTTCGGCGGATAGCCAGTTGATAATTGCCCCGTCACCCTCGGTGCCAGCTAGGCGCAACATCCCCTCGCGGAGCGCAGCAATCAGAATTGGTGGCTGCTGAGCGGGACGAATCCCGAGGCGAAACCCTGCAACCTCGGACTGGCCGAATCGGCCGGTCATCTTCTCGCCCGA
>CANJEC010000055.1 GCA_947473395.1 Actinomycetota bacterium
AGAAATTCTGGATCTGCCAACACACCGAACCCGCCTCGAGGTTTCTGCGGGGTGAGCCCAACACAAACTGCTCGCCAGCAGTTCGATGCCCTCATCCTGACCACCAATCTGTTCGCACCCGCCGGTGAGGGAGTGGCTGCAACCGAGCCTGAATACCGTTTCGACGCCGAGCGAACAATCGGATCGCTAGCTCGCAGCTTGGCAGCAGTTCATCGCAGCCTCCTGCAGCCAGCAAATCTGGTTGCTGAGCCCGACCTGCTGCTCACCACAGACCACCTTGTTGAGCTTGCAGTTCGATCAGCAGAAGCTGACCAAGCGCATCCCAAGGAGCTGAGTCCGCCTTATCGCCACATGTCTCGCGTGCGCCTCACACAGATTCTTCAAGATGGGGCCCTAGCCATAGAGCAGAAATCTGCTCAGGCGGTGCTGCTGCAAGGAGCCCCACGCCTGAGCAACCTACGTTTCTCTGGGCAGGACCTGATTGGGTTCGAGGACTGGACTCATGCAGCCATTGGTGACGCATATTTTGACTTGGCCATAGCAGCGAGGGACCTTCTCAACACGTTTGGTCCGCAGCCGATTCAGGCATTTTTCGGCGAGTACGGGTTGCAACACCCGGACCCCGTTCGCTTGGACTGGTACTTGCTAGCAGCGGAACTCTGCGCACAGCCGTGATTCAACAGGAGCGCGCGAAAGCACGTCACCTTGTCCTTCTTGGTCCGACTGCTTCGGGCAAGTCGCAACTGGCCTTAGCTCTAGCAGAGCGCCGACAGGATTCTGGTGAGTTAGTGGAACTCGTCACCGTGGACTCGATGCAGGTCTACCGGGGGATGGATATTGGAACGGCCTCGCCCACAGCAGAAGAGATGAAGCGAGTACCGCACCACCTGGTAGATGTCGTGGACCCTTCGGCGGAGTACTCCGTGGCCGAGTTCACTCAAGGGGCCAATCAAGCCCTTGACGAGATCCAAGACCGAGGTGGACGGGCCATCCTGGTGGGGGGAACAGCGCTCTACTTGCAAGCTCTTGTCGATAACCTTGAGTTACCTGGAAGGTTCCCCTTAGTGGCAGCCGAGCTCGAGGACGAGCCAGACACTTCCCTGCTCTATCAGCGGCTGTGCCAACTTGATCTTGCAGCCAGTGACCGAATTGAGCCCGGAAACCGCCGCCGAATCATTCGTGCGCTCGAAGTCACGCTCGGTTCAGGCCGCAAGTTCTCTGAGTTTGGTCCCGGCCTCGGCACCTACCCCGAGACTCCATTTCTTCTGGCTGGGCTGCGAGTAGAGCGGCCAGTGCTCAGTGAGCGAATCTCCAAACGTTACGAACAACAGATGCAGAATGGGTTTCTTCAGGAAGTGCAGGCCCTTGCAGGTCGACCCGAGGGAATCTCTCGTACTGCAGCGCAGGCTTTGGGGTATCGCGAACTGCTGTCTCATCTAGCGGGCGAATGTTCAGAAGAAGAAGCAGTCGCAAGGGCCATCGATCGAACCCGGCAGTTTGCCGTCAAGCAGATCCGCTGGTTCCGCCGAGACCCACGCATCACCTGGTTTGATCACACAGGAGACCCACAAACGGTTCTTGATGAGTTAGATGCCTTCTGGGCGTAATCGACTTTCCCACAGCAGGCTTGCCTGCTTCGATGCTCAGCACTGGCACTACTACGGTATGGGTAGCAGTTCTTCGTCAAGTTAGGGCCACAGATCTGCAGAGATGGAGAAAGAGTGCTCAGACTTACTAAGCATCATGGACTCGGCAACGATTTTTTGGTTGCTCTAGCTGATCAAAACTCGGAGCTAACGATCGACCCAGCGTTGGCGCGCTCTTTGTGTGACCGGCATCGAGGCATCGGTGCTGATGGTCTGATCCTGTCGTTTCCGCCATCTGAGGAGGGCAACGACGCATGCATGGTGCTCCTCAACGCAGACGGCTCCGAAGCCGAGATTTCTGGCAATGGGATCCGCTGCTTGGGCCAGGCACTGCTTCGTCAAGAAGGCCGCAGCGAAGGTGATCTGCGCATCGAGACAGCAGGAGGGGTGCGACAACTGCGCAGCATTCGAGGCTCTGCCGAGACTGAGATTTGGATCCAAGTTGATATGGGTGCCGCAACTGCCGGTCCCGCTCTTGGCCCTCTGTCGCAGGCGTACCCTGCTCTGCACCGTGGAACCTTCAACATCGGCAACCCGCATCTTGTGCTGGTGCTTGAATCTGAAGATCAGCTTCAACAGCTAGATCTTGTAGCCGTGGGGCAGCGCCTCGAGTCCGAGTACTCAGAGGGAATCAATGTGGAGTTCGTCTACGTACATTCAACAGACCACATGCAGCTAGTGGTCTGGGAGCGCGGGGCTGGAATCACCGAGGCCTGCGGTTCGGGTGCAACGGTTGCTGCGGCTGCGGCACACAGCATGGGTCTAGTGGGGGAGCAGGTCCGAGTGTCGATGCCAGGCGGAGAAGCCCAGGTTGCGATTTCAGATTCCACGCTGTTGTTGACGGGCCCCTCAGTCTTTATTGCCGAGGTCACAGTCTTCGTTCCAGAGGTGACGGTTTCGTGAGTAGCGAGGACCAAGATCAAGTCGACCTAGATCAAGTCGACCTAGATCAAGTCGACCTAGATCAAGTCGACCAAGCCTTTCAGGACCCAGAACTGCTAGATCCAACCGAATCGCACCGAGGCGGCTTTGGTGATTTCGGCGGCCAGAGCAACACGCTCATTGATCGCAACTTCCGGGAGCGCATCATTTTGGTAGGAGTGAGCTTCCCGCCACATGACGATGACCTGCTCTCGGCATCTCTCGACGAACTCGAATTGTTAGTTGATACCGCCGGCGCCGATGTGGTCGGCCGTGTGGTGCAACGCAGAAACAACCCCGACCCCGCCACCTTTGTTGGCAAGGGCAAGGTGCAAGAAATTAAAGAGCTTGCCCTAGAAACCGACTGCGACACCGTTGTGTTTGACGATGAGCTCAGCCCGTCACAGCAGTTCAATCTAGAAAAGATTCTTGGGCGAACAGCAATCGATCGAACTGCAGTGATTCTCGATATTTTTGGTCAGAATGCTCATAGCCAAGAGGGCAAGGCGCAGGTGCAGTTGGCGCTGTTCAAGTATCGTCTCCCGCGGCTGCGCGGCAAGGGAACTGCAATGTCTCAGCAGGCTGGCGGCATCGGGACTCGTAGCGGCCCAGGCGAGACACAGTTCGAGATCGACCGTCGCCGGATCACCAAGATGATTCACAAGCTCGAGGCCGACCTTCGCCAGATTGCGCACCACCGCGCCACGCAACGCAAGTCTCGCCGGCGTTCCACACTGCGCCATGTTGTCATCGTTGGCTACACCAACGCGGGCAAGTCCACCCTGCTCAATGCACTGACCGAGGCTGGAGTCCTAGTCGAGAATCGGCTGTTCGCCACCCTCGACGCAACGACTCGGAAGCTGCAACTTCCGGGCGGCGAATCAGTGCTGCTGACCGACACAGTGGGATTCGTCAAAAAGCTGCCACACCAACTCGTTCAAGCCTTTGCATCCACACTCGACGTGGTTGCTGAGGGGGACCTGTTGATCCATGTGGTTGATGGTTCCGGCCCTGACCCCGAGGGGCAGATGCAAGCCGTTCGGGCAGTGGTCAAAGAAATCGGCGGCGATGCCGTGCCCGAACTGCTGGTATTCAACAAAGCGGATTGTTCCGATCAAGCAGCGCGTCTGGCGGCGGATTCGCCAGGTTCCGTAGCAATCTCTGCAGTTACAGGCGAAGGAATACAAGAGTTGCTCCTACGAATCGGTGATCGATTGCGATCCCTGATTCCTGCAGTACAGATGTACATCCCGTACCAGCGCGGAGACGTGCTCGCCGCATTGCATCGTTGTGGTGAGGTACTCACCGAGACTGCCGAACCCGAGGGAGTGCGCGTATCGGTGCGGCTCGAAGACTCCGAACTTGGCAGGTTTGAGGAGTTCCTTTCCCAAGTTCTCCCAGACACTGCAACGGCGTCATCCTCATGAGCACCGAACTGCAAGGGATCAAACTTCCCCCATACCCTTATGACCGCCTTGGGCCACTGCAGCAACTCGCAGTGGACGCGCATGGCGCAGTTATCGACCTGTCTGTTGGCACGCCTTGTGATGCGCCATCCGATGCAGTGCTACTTGCGCTAGCAGAATCTGCCGAGGCCGCACGGACCTACCCACCCTCGATTGGCACAAAGCAGCTTCGCTCCGCCGCTGCTGACTGGATGAGGTTGCGTCTGGGAATAGAGGTTCCTGTCAGCCAAATTGCTGCATGTGTCGGCAGTAAGGAGTTTGTTGCCGGACTACCGCACTGGCTCCGTCTGCGAGACCCATCCAAGGACACCGTCTTATATCCGGAAGTGAGCTACCCCTCGTACGCTATGGGAGCGCTACTCGCAGGATGCCGGGCGGTGCCTGTTCCACTGGATCAGCACTTTCGCCTTGACCTAGGTTCCATCGACCCCCAAGACGCGGAACGTGCGCTGTGTTTGTGGAGTAACAGCCCTGGTAATCCTGCGGGAGGCCTTGATGATTTGGTAGCTGTGGCAGCTTGGGGCCGGAAACATCAGGTCCCGATTTTCTCTGATGAGTGCTACGTGGAATTCACTTGGGATGGGCCACCTGCAACTTCGGGGCAACTTCCAGGCCAGAGCATCCTGTCCTCGGGACTCGACGGAGTTGTCGCGGTGCATTCACTGTCAAAACGCTCAAATCTTGCAGGAGTTCGGGTGGGCTTCTATGCGGGCGATGCCGAGCTAGTCAGTTACCTGAGCGAGATTCGAAAGCACACTGGACTCATGGTGTCAGGACCGGCACAACTTGCCGCTGTTGCTGCTCTCAAGGATTCCGGCCATGTACTGCAGCAGCGCGAGCGGTACTGGTCTCGACTTGGTCGAGTGGCTGCTGTGCTCAACTCCATTGGGTTGCAGGCACCGTTACCCGCCGGAGCTTTCTACCTCTGGGTGCCTGCACCGAATGGCGATGCATGGGGCCTAGCCGAGCGCCTAGCGACAGATCTTGGCGTGTTGGTCAGCCCGGGAGAGTTCTACGGGCCAACTGCTGCTGGGTTCATTCGGGTCGCTGTTGTGCAAAACGAGGATCAGATAGCAGAACTCGAACAAAGATCCCGGAACCTCTGACAGGGACGAACGGCTCTTCTCCCTCATTATTCGGCATGAACGGGACAAGGGAATGACAGACTAAGGAATTGGTTTGCGGTCTAGCAGGTCTAGATCCACTGATGGAAGGAACCAACATGGCTCAAGCTGGCGCATCTGCGGCACCTCTAACTCCTGCGACGGACCGACCACCAAAGGGTGCGCTCATTACGGGAATCGTTTTACTTCTGCTTGCGCTGTCGAGTTGTGGCGTGGGTGGCCTGAGCTGTGTCAGCTTTGCTAGCTCATTTGCAGACATTCTCACTGGTGCATCCACAGTGGCTCTTGGCGAGACGACCAACTTGGAGGCCGAATCCTCCACGGGAGTTGTTGCCTCAACCTCTGTAGATGTTGTTTGTGAGGCTGAAGATGAAAACGGCAGCAGGGTCACATTTGCTGAACCAACAACTGGTAGCAACGGTGAGTTCACCTCTGGTTCAGACACCTTCACGTTTGTGTACTCATTCGATACAAACCCCGGTTCCTCATACAACGTTGTATGCGCGGGGAGTGAGTTCAGCGAGGGCCAGTACGCGGTTGCTTCCTTCCCAGGTTTCGGAAAGCTCGGCGTTGGCTTTGCCGGGTTCTTAAGCGGCTTCTTTCTGACATTCCTCGGTCTGATCTTTTTGATTGTTGGCCTTGTGAAGCGCTCCCGGTGGAAGAAGCGGCAAGTTGGCTCGCCGACGGGCTCGCCGCCGCCGCCGCCCGCACCACTCGGTGGCGCTGTTGCAACTCCGCCGCCGATGCCGCCGCCGATGCCCGGTGTCGTTGAAGGCCCAAGGATCGAAGCGCCCGCTCCGTGGATGCCCGATACTCCAGTTTTACCAACGCCAAGCCCGCCTGAAATGCCTCCAACTCCGCCTGCACCAGGTGAATTGCACTGATCCGCTCTGCGGCCGGCATTGTTGAGCGCTAGCAGAAACTTGCCCCACACCGTGTAAAACTAAGGCGTGAGTTCCGACGCCGCTTCTGCCCCACTGACAGTTGATGATCTGCTGCAGTGTTCAGCAGAGCTAGTTGCTATCCCGTCTGAGAGTTTCTGTGAGGGCCAGATCACCGAAACGATCCAGAAAGAACTGGCGGCTCATCAGCACCTTGAGCTCACTCGAGTTGGCGACAATCTTGTTGCAAGGACACAACTGGATCGCCCTGTTCGTGTGATCCTGGCTGGCCACACCGATACCGTGCCGGCAAACGGAAATGCTGAGCCACGCCTAGAGGGTGATCGGCTGTGGGGCCTTGGGTCAGCCGATATGAAGGGCGGCCTCGCTGTCATGTTGCAGCTTGCTCGGCAGCACCAAACGCCAGCAGTAGATGTCACCTATGTGTTCTACGCCAGAGAAGAAGTGGCCTCGGAGCACAGTGGTCTGGGGGAGTTGTTTCAGTTGCGCCCCGACCTTCTGCAGGGTGATGTTGCGCTGCTCGGGGAACCAACCGATGGCCAAATCGAGGCGGGCTGCCAGGGAACCATGAGGTTCTCTGTGGTTCTGCGCGGAAAGCGTGCCCATACTGCGCGTGCATGGATGGGCAGTAACGCAATTCACCGTCTCGCTGGGCTGTTCACAGCGATTGAGCAGTATGTTCCGCGTCAACCGGTACTGCTTGGGTGCCACTTCCATGAGGCACTTCAGGTAGTTCGGGTCAGCGGTGGGGTAGCGGGCAATGTGGTGCCAGATGAGGTACAGATCGAACTCGCTCACCGATTCGCTCCCGACCGGTCATCCGATCAGGCAGAGCAACACGTTCGCAACCTCCTCGAGCCCTTCTTGCAGGATGGGGACCAGGTCGACCTGCTTGATCTCTCACCCGCTGCGTACCCTGCAGTCGATCACCCTTGCATTGCAGCATTGATTGAACGCCACGATCTTGGTGTCCTTGGCAAGCTGGGTTGGACAGACGTTGCTCGCTTTGCAGATCACGGTGTACCAGCGGTCAACTTCGGCCCGGGAGACTCGGCCTTGGCGCACACAGCACAAGAGCATCTGCTCGGTGAGAGCTTGGCACGCACCTTTGTGGCACTTGATGACCTGCTTCGGTTTGGCCCCTGATTCCATGGGCTGCAAGATTCCCTAGGCTGTCAGAATCCCAGACTGTCAGGGTTTCCAGACCAGAAGTGTTTTTGCTAGCAAGTCTCAGTAGCTGACCCGGCAGCAATCCCGCCATGTACGAGTCCCAACCCAAGGAGAAATCTGTGAGTACCGATCTGCGTCCAACTACTCCCGAGCAGTTCGCTGGAATGGCTGCAAGGTTGAGAGCTCGCGAGGGCTATGTCGAGCCTGCAGCGTTCGGGATCGGCATAGCGAATATCGCAGATGCCGATGATTCAGTACTCGATACTTGGTTTGGTGCGTTCTCGCTCAACGAAAACTTTGGGTCAGCTGCGATTCTCGCTGATGTCCTCGGTCACTTTGGTGGCTCGGCGACCTATGAACTCGACGAGGATCTGCTTCGTGAGTTGATGCACAGATTCGCTCCAATGGTCGACGATGGCCAGAAGCATCCCAATGTAGAGGTGCTCGCAGCGCTTGCTGGCATCAGTCATGCAACCCCCGATCACGCTCAACGCAATCAAGTTCCGTTGCTTCCCGTGCAAAGGAAGGCAGTGGTGACCTTTATTGCAGATCTCGCTGAAGCACCGGTAGACGCATCCGATGTGTATCTGCGACTGCACCTACTTTCAGGCTGCAAAGTGCAACCTCACGGAGCAAACCTCGATGGCATTTTTGGTCTGCTCTCGAACGTTGTTTGGACTTCCTTGGGTCCCTGCGATGTTGCCTCGTTCGATCAGGTGCGTGCACGGCTGATGGCAGAGGCGCAACCATGCACGGTATTTGGGGTAGATAAGTTCCCCCGGCTCGTGGACTACCTGATTCCAGTTGGAGTTCGGATTGCTGACGCCGACAGAGTTCGACTCGGTGCACATCTAGCCGAGGGGACCACCGTTATGCACGAGGGTTTTGTGAACTTTAATGCAGGGACGCTGGGGCCAGCGATGGTTGAAGGGCGAATCTCGGCAGGGGTTGTGGTCGGTGCCAATTCCGATATTGGCGGCAGCGCATCCATCATGGGCGTGCTCTCGGGGGGAGGCAAAGAGGTCATCTCTATTGGAGAGGAATGCCTTCTTGGTGCCAATGCGGGAATAGGGATTTCCTTAGGCGACCGTTGCGTGGTTGAGGCAGGGCTCTACGTCACAGCTGGAACAGTCGTTCTACTTCCCGACGGAACCCGAGTAAAGGCCAGCCAACTCAGCGGAAGTAATGACCTGCTATTCCGCCGCAATTCCGTCCTAGGAGCAGTTGAGGTGTTGCCAAGATCGGGAACCTGGGCCGAGGGTCTCAACGCTGCACTGCATGCCAACTAGTTCTGTTCAAGATGCCAACTAGTTGGGTGTAAGCCCTGTCCGCAGGGACAAGGCCACAGTTCAGATTTTGCGAATCACGGTGACGACTTTTCCGTAGATAACTACCTCTGACTGCTCAAAGGTCATTGGTTCCATCGTGGGATTGGACGGGTGTAAAACGACCTTGGCGCCCTGACGTTTAAAGGTCTTGACTGTGGCTTCTTCTCCGGGGATGCCGGCAACCACGATGTCCCCGTTTGCAACCTCGGGCTGAACCTTGGCAACAATGAAGTCGCCGTCGAGTATTCCAGCGTCAATCATTGAGTCGCCCCGAACCCGCAGCATGAACAGCTCCCCGTCCCCGGTGAAATCCGCAGGCAGAGGCATCATCTCTTCAACTCGCTCTTGAGCTAGAACCCCAACTCCGGCAGCAACATCTCCGACCAAGGGAACATGCCGTGTGGGGCGCCGCTCCGCAGTGGTCCCGCTAGCGGTATCGGCTGTTACTTCAATAGCTCGCGGCTTGGTGGGGTCCCTACGAAGGTAACCGAGTCTCTGCAAGGTGTGTAGGTGGCTGTGAACAGTTGAAGGGGAGGCCAGTCCGACCGCCTCACCAATCTCTCGTACTGATGGTGGGTAGCCGCGATCTCCGACGGTCTTTTCAATGAATACAAGGATCTCTTGCTGGCGGGGGGTGAGTGCGGTGCTGCTCATGGTGACTCCCAAATAGTTCGAACGTGTGTTTGGAGACACTAGCAGCATGCCGGGACAACCTGTGGAACACTCGTTCGATTTTACTGTTGACACCGAACAGTTGTTCGTGCATTCTAGTTATCGAACATTCGTTCGCAGTAGTGGCTCAACGAGCCTCAGTGTCACACCCCATCAGGAGACTGTTCACATGGCAGCAATCATCGACATCCGAACTGGCGAGGGAATCGCTGAGCAACTCGCGGCCCACGACCTAGCACTTGCAGGGTTCAGACACCGCGGGAACGCATCCCGGCCGAGCTCCCCGCAGTTGCGGGTAATTCATGGTGGCAAGTCCGCAGTAGCTCAGCGGCGCCGGCAGATATTTCTTCTGCGACGGGCCTTGGTTCTGGTTATTCTGAGCGCAGTGCTTCTCGGTGCAGGGTTACTCCTTCGCTCGGCCATCAGTGCAGCTACTAGTCAGCAGTCCATGAGTGCATCCGCAACTCGGGGCGGTGCTGTCCAGGCCGGTGCATCCGAGAGCAGTGCAGCCTCCCTAATCGACACTTCTGTCCCGTATTTCGTTCAGTCTGGCGATTCGCTTTGGACACTCGCCGAGCGTGTCTCCCCCCAGGAAGACCCTCGCGATGTAGTGGATCAGATTCTGGAACTCAACGCTGGTAGCGACGGGTTCACAGCCCATGCACCTCTTCATGTAGGGCAAACGCTCCGCCTGCCGGCCACGAGCAACTCCTGACATAACTGAGATGGCCCTTGGTTTGCTTGCCGGCTCAACATGCGTGATTCCTGCTGGAACGGTAGCGTTCCCCACATGCAATGTCCCGCCTGTGGAGCCCTTGAGGATCGAGTGGTCGATTCTCGCGCCGCTGACGATGGAACTTCGATCCGACGTCGTAGGCAATGTGAACAGTGCTCTGAGAGATTCACGACCTTTGAACGAGTCGAAGAGGTTCTCGCCGTGGTGGTTAAGCGTGACGGTCGGCGCACGCCATTTGATCGAAGCAAGAT
>CANJEC010000056.1 GCA_947473395.1 Actinomycetota bacterium
CACACCCAGCCTGCACACCCGGAGGAATCACCGGAGGAGACGCACCAACAGGCGGAACAACAGCAAACACCACACCCAACAAAGCCGCCACGACCGCAATCGCACCAAAAGACTTCCGCAAAACAATCTCCTTGAACCGTAAAAACAATGAATCAGCAAACAAACCCGCAAACCCGCTCGCAGGTGTTTTGGTAAAAAATAAATCTTGATTCAGTGTACGGAAAGAAAATTGGACTTTTTGTCCAAATATCTCCAACCACGCAAATTCTTAGGACTGCATACTGAGCTCGTTAACTGCCCTTGCTGGCCGCTGCCCGACCGTTGGCGAGTTGTCAGGTGCCCCTCCGGAACACCACCACGCAGCCTGTTCGGGCGTCCTCTTGGGGTAAGGGCTCAGAAAACAGTGGCACTCTGAGCACCTCCCAGGGCCCAATGATGCCTGCGGCTTGCAGTTGGTCAAGCTCCGCCGCGAAACCGTCCGCCATGTAGTGCCTTTGATTAATCGCGAGAACGAACAACGCACCCCGTCGGCCAAGTGAGAGGACGTGGGAAAGCGAAGCCACACCGAGATGTCCCATGGTGAAAGTTCCAGCGCTGATAACGGCTCCGAAAGACCCCTCAAGTGTGGGGTTAGCCTGCGTCAGATCAACCTCGTGAACAGCCCGGTACGTGCCGGTGTTGAGAGCAACTCGAAGCATGCCGGTGGAAAGGTCCAGGCCATCGATGACCATCTCGGGGGTCATCCGAGCCAGCGACCTCCCGACTAGACCAGTTCCGCAACCGACGTCAGCTACGGGCGAGTCCGCATCAACAGCTACGGAATTGAAGACCGCTGCTACGCGAGCGGGATAGTCGTAGTTTTCCACCTGAGCGTATTCCTCGTCGTACACCGCGGCGTTCTTGTCGTAGTGAGCGCGGTGCTCCTCGGTAGAAGAGAACTCATAGGCATCGCGGAATTGGAACGTCATTATCTAAAGCTACTGCGGTTACTTTGCGGGAACGCTAAGAGTGGCTGCAATGTCATTGAGTTGTTCGGTGAGGTGCACGGTGAGTTCGCGCACCTCGTCTCGAACCGAATCAATCGATTGCACCGAGTCGCGCAATTCCTCGACCTGTATCCGGGTCTGTTCTAGGGAAGATTCCAATCGGTTGATTCGCTCCATGAGAGATGGCAACGACCGCAAGAAACGCAACGATCCGATTGTTCTTGAAGAGGCGCTAATTGGGGTAGTTGTCATCCTGCTCCTGAGGCCGCGTCGGTGTTCCTTCGAAAGCGTGTTGCAGCGGGGCACATCTTAGAGGCTCATCGCGGCCAGAATGAGACCCGTGCAAGTACTCATTCTGACCACATCTGCCCGAGCGGCTTGGTACACCGTTGCCAGAGAGAGCGTGGAGCGCGAACACCCCGAAGCCGTTATCCGGCCAATCTATTCGGATGGGCGTTTGTTGGCCCTGCCCGTAGAGGGGTCGATACGCCCTCAGAATCTGCAGATCGGGCCAGTTCGATATGCGGACTTGGTCCTTGCTTGGGGTCCGCGTGAAGCAGCTTGGGCTGCGTTGCCATGGATTTTGGAGGAGCTTGTCGAACCCTCTGTATTTGCTGAGGGCCCCGTGGTTGTCCTGTCAGATTCTGTCCAGATTTTTGGTGAACTGACTGGCATCTTGGATCTCGCATCGCCTGGGCGTCCTGCTGCTCGCGCAGCGCATGTTGACCCGATTGCTTCTCTGCCCTGGGGCGGATGCCTGCCCGGATGCCTTGCGGTTTGCGAAGCAGATAGTGAACTCCTGACCTGGTGGAAGAGTCGAACTCTCGGGGCATTGTCCATCTCTGAGCCCTCGGTTGAGATCGAACGAAACTGGCTTTGGAGAGACCTGCCGCTAGGCGAGTCACTGGCAGCGGTCACGGATCCTTCTTTGCGATTGGCTGCCGAGACAACCCACGAGATTCATGTCGCGAGCGACTCCGAGGGCTTTACGGCCGATGCAGAGCCGCTGGCCTTGATCGACATGGAGGGCTTTGACCCAACTCGGCCATGGTGGTTCGCTGAAGATGGCCAGACCCCACATCTTCGGGTCAGCGAGTCACCCGGGCTGAGAAACCTGACGCATCTTGTCGCGGAACGCCTCATGGCAGCCGGATGGAATGGCTCTGAGCAAGAGGTGATTGGGGCGCTCGCCGGGGTTGATATGACCCCTCAGATTCGTAGCTGGTATCGAACGCTTCTTGCGCCGCTGTGCGCTGCTGATCCGAGCTTGACCCGGCCGACAGCTTCTAGCCAGGGGCGACCGAATCTTCCCCCAAACCCGTATGTGCCAGGACAGGCGGCAGCCTTCCTTGCGCAACTTTTGTCTGCTGATGGTGCGGCGGTGACTGGCATCTCGAACGCTGCTGATGCGGTAATGGCAAAGCGTCCCGACTTGCAAGCCGCGTTCCCCTCGGTCAGATGGTCAGATCGGGACCCGTTCATCCACTGGATGTGGTCCCATGGGCTCAACGAGAGCGACTCCTCGCTAGCCCTTCTTCCAGACTTCCCGCGAGCGGCTCGCCAAGATGCAGTCGCAACTGGAGCGCGGCCATATGGGGTGAATCTGGTTGGCTACCTGTCGGGAGAACTCGGCCTCGGTGTGGCAGCACGCCGGATGATTACTGCGATCGAGGCTGCAGGGATTCCCTGCGCAACGGTCAGTTACGACCGAACAAGCAGTCGACAACGCCAGCCAGCAGAGCGAGTGATCGACGCCCCATATCGCTACAACTTGTTGCTGATCACCCCAGACCAGCTGCCATTTTTTGTGGAGGATGTCGGGCTTGGATTTTTTGCTGACCACTACAACATCGGCCTGTGGTACTGGGAGACAGACGTGCTCACACCACGGCAGATCTCGAGCTTTGCATGGGTGGATGAGGTGTGGGGTGCCACGCAGTATCTGTGCGATGTGTTCGATGCCTATGGCCGCGTGCCGGTTCGTTATGTGCCAGTTCCGCTGGTGTTTGAAGACCCACAAATTGTTGCTGAGGATCGAGGGCGTTTAGGCCTAGATGACCGATTCACGGTGCTGTTCTCATTTGACTTTCTTTCGGTCGTTGAGCGAAAGAACCCGATGGGGCTCATTGAAGCCTTCTGCAAGGCGTTTGAACCAACGGACGGAGCGCGGCTCATCTTGAAGGGCATCAATGGGGAGATGTTCCCCGACAAGCTTGAACAACTTCTCGATGTGATAGCGGACAGGCCTGACATTGACCTGTGGGATACCTACCTATCTGCCCGAGATCGTCTGGCGCTCGTGAAGCTGGCAGATTGTTATGCCTCGTTGCATCGTTCCGAAGGGCTTGGTCTGACCATGGCCGAGGCAATGGCGCTGGGCACTCCTGTTATTGCAACTGCCTATTCAGGAAATCTTGACTTTATGGACGACACCACTGCGCTACTCGTGCCAGGAACTGAAGTGCTGATTGGGGATGGGCACCTGTACCCCGCAGAGGGTCACTGGATGAACCCCGATATAGATGTAGCAGCAGCACATCTGAGACGACTGTTTGAAGATGCTGAACTGCGCGAACAGATCGGCAGGGATTCATCTGAGGCGCTGAGCGGGTTTAGTGTTGAGCGGGTTGCGGGCCTGATTTCTGCCCGTCTTAAAGAATTGGACCAAGGCCAGTGAAAGAGTCAATCAAGAAAGCGGCTCGAACCGTTCTGGGTCCGGCTTTGCGCCGGCTCTCGCAAAGATTTGAAGCACTGCAACAGAGCATCAACCAGGTAGGTGCATCCCAAGAGATGTTGCAATCTCGCTTTGATGAACTCACTACCCTCAATCAGAAACTCCTTGCCCAGCGTGATATCGAGACCGAGGTCATGGGCCGTGCTCTCTCTACTCAAAGAGTCAGACTCGATGCCCTCAAGGTCCAGCAGCAACAACTTCTTGAAGAGGTCGAGTTGCTTCGTGGGTCCGCGTCAATGTCCGAGCACAACGCGACGGGCGCAGATCAAGTCATCGTGGACGAGTCCACCTCTCTAAAGTGACTCTCCCACTTGAAGTGACTCTCCCACCTGAAGTGACTGTCCCAAAGGTGCAGCGAGCTAGTGGTGTAGTTGTCGATGTCCGCGCATTGCAAGCACACGACCATGCCAGCCGGGGAATTGGCAGGTACACCTATGAGTTGATCAGCGCCATTGAACAACGTGATCCAACGTTGGTTCGTGCATTCGTAGCCGACCCGATGTTTCCAATGCACGAGCAGGTGCTGCGCCTCTTGCCCACCGGAAAGCTCCGCAGGTCTGATGACCCTGAGTTCACTGAGCATCCTCCCCGAGTTTTTCACGTCACTAGCCCGTTTGTAGAGGGAGATATGCCAGCGGTGATTGTGCCGGCATGGGCTCGCGGAACTGACACTTTCGTTGTGGCAACTGTTTATGATCTGATCCCTTCGCGTTTCCCAGAGATTTATCTGGGTGACCCCGCAATTGCGTCGATTTATCAGGCACGGCATGAGTTCTTGCGGACCTGCGATTCTCTCTTCGCAATTTCCGAAGCTACGAACATGGATTTTCAAGAACTCCTTGGAATCCCGGCCGATCGAGTGGTAACGATTCATGGTGCCGCAGCACCGCAGTTTTCTTTATTACAAGCTGCCGAGGCTGACCGAGGCGGACTAGGAACGGTAGAAGACCTGCGCCGCGCGGTGCTCAAGCGGTACTGGGGAACTACCAACCAGACAAGCGGCTACGTGTTGTGTCCGACTGGGGCCGAGTGGCGTAAGAATCTTGACCGGCTCTTGCAGGCTTGGGCGGCGCTCAGCCCCGAGCGGCGCGCGAGTTATCCGCTACTTGTTCAATGTCACCTGCAGCCCGATGCGAGAGAGCATTTGCTAGCTAGGTCGGCCGAGTTAGGTATCGCCGACAGCGTGGTCTTTACCGGTGCAGTTTCTGATGCCGCGTTGATTGAGCTTCTACGTGGGGCAACGCTGGTTGTATTCCCCTCGCTCTATGAAGGGCTCGGCCTGCCAATCCTTGAGGCTCAAGCCTGCGGGGCGGCAGTCATCTGCGGAGATAATTCGTCTCTCAAAGAACTCGTTTCTGACCCATCAGCCAGATTCGATGCCGAGAGTGTGCCGGACATCGCGAGAGTGATCGAAAGGTTTCTTCTTGATCCTGCTGCTCGCCAAGAACTTGCAACCACTGCAGTAGACAAGCGTTACCAATGGTCAGAAGTAGCTGGCTTAGTAGCTGATACCTACAAGAAGTACATGGATGCTCCGTTTGATAGCGATGTCATCACTGCCGCTCAGAAATCCGGTTTGGCTTCTCGGCCGTTCCGACTTGCACTGGCATCTCCGATGCCTCCACAACTCTGCGGCCCTGCCGGCTACTTCGCCGAGTTCATCAACTACTTGCCCGATCTCTGTGAGCTGACGGTCTTCACCACCCTTGACCCAGCCGAGGTGCAGTTGCCCCGTCAAGTACGCGTAGAACGACTCGACGCGCTTGAGGTCATCGAGGCAATCGAGGGCCCCTTTGATGAGGTGCTGTATTTCCTTGGCAACAGCGAGTTTCACATTCACGAGTTGCTGCAACTGCAGCGACGGCCCGGGGCTGTGTTTCTGCACGATGCCCGACTCACAATTTTGTACACAGAGATGCATCGCCGTTACCCGCACCTGATGGATGAGACCTTCGGGCAAGCCCTGCACCGCATGTATCCCGGTAGGTACCCCGCTCCCATGGGAGGGGCGCAGTACCTTCCCCTAGACGAAGAGGGAATCTTCGGGGTACTCATGGTGGCAGATGTGGCTCGCCTAGCCACTCGCCTTTTTGTGCATTCGGAGCACGCTGCAGATCTGATCGAGTTGGATTGCGGCCGCAGACCCGAAGTCCTGTTCCCGATTCCCTGCCCGGGTCTTGCTTCCGCTCAAACTGCCGATTCCTCCCCGAGTATTGCCGAAGGCCGCCGGCCGTTGATTGCGTCTTTTGGTTTTGTGAGCCCTGCTAAACGAAGTGAACTACTCGTCGATCTCATGCAGGACCTACCGCAAGCAGACTTGGCTTTGGTTGGACACAGCGGAGAGAGCTTTCTTGAAGACCTGCGCAAAGCGGCACAGGCGCAAGGCACTGCCGATCAGGTGACGGTTACAGGCAAAGTCACAGCGAGCGAGTATCAAGACTGGCTCGCAAAGACCACCGTCGCCGTGCAACTGAGGCTGTTCAGTAATGGCGAATCCTCTGCCTCTGTCGGGGAAACTCTGGCCGCAGGAATTCCTACTGTGGTGACAGACATCGGGACATTCGCCGAGTACCTCGATGAGACGGTGGTCAAGCTACCCCGGAACATTTCGAGTGAAGAACTGGCCACGGCACTGAGCGAGCTGCTTGCGGACGAGGCCAGATTGGCTGCATTGTCAGCTGCGGGCAAGGCTTATGCAGCAAGGAACACCTACGAACTTGCTGCGAATAAACTGGTGTCTGAGCTCTCACCTCCCGCAGTGAACTCGGGCAGCTGAGCTGTCACCTGCTAGAACGAGAGGCTATGAAGGGTCTGATTTTGTCCGGCGGAGCCGGCACCCGGCTACGGCCGATCACGCATACCAGCGCTAAGCAACTTGTACCGGTTGCCAACAAGCCCATTCTCTTTTACGGGATTGAGGACATGGCCGAGGCGGGTATTACCGAGGTGGGAATCATCACGGGTGAAACCGGAGATGAGATTCGTGCAGCCGTTGGTGATGGCTCGACCTGGGGCATCAACGTGACCTATATCCCTCAGGAGTCGCCGAAGGGTTTGGCGCATTGTGTCTTGATTGCTCAGGATTTTCTTGGCGATGACGACTTTGTGATGTACCTCGGGGACAACCTGCTGCGACAGGGAATCACTGAGTTCGTCGAGGCCTTTGAAGCCGACCGCAGAGCGGCCGCAGAACCGCAACTTGATGCAGACTCCCAAGCGCCCTCAGCACAGATTCTTCTGACTCACGTTCATGACCCCGAGCGTTTCGGTGTGGCCGAGCTGGACGATGAGGGACATGTGATCCGCCTTATTGAGAAGCCCGAAAATCCGCCTTCAGATTTAGCTCTGGTCGGCGTGTACCTCTTTGACCGTTCCATCCACGAGGCGGTCCGAACCATTGAGCCATCACCGCGTGGGGAGTACGAGATTACCGACGCTATTCAATGGCTCATTGACCACGGACACAAGGTGCGTCACGAGGTCCTTGAAGGCTGGTGGAAAGACACCGGCAAGTTGGAACCGCTGTTAGAGGGCAACCGGTTGGTGCTTGAAACTATCGAATCTCGTATCGAGGGCACGGTTGATGAATCCTCAAAGCTTGAAGGTCGCGTTGTGATTCAAGCCGGAGCTCAAATCATTAACTCGCATATTCGTGGACCCGCCATTATCGGCGAGAGAACCTTGATCATTGACAGCTACATCGGCCCGTACACTTCTGTCTATTACGACTGTGAAATACGAGGGACTGAGTTGGAACACTCCATCATTCTGGAAGAGTCGCAGATACTTGACTTGCCTCGAGTGGCTGACTCGCTCATTGGTAAGCAGGTGGTTGCGAAGCGAAGTGAGGCTCGCCCCTCAGCGATCCGCTTGATGCTTGGTGACCATTCACGGATCGAGGTCATCTGATGCCAGAAATCATTCCCTCAGATGTGATCAACGGTGTGTATGTGGTGACTCCAACCCTGCACGGAGATGAGCGCGGTTTCTTTGTAGAGACCTACCGGCGCGAGTGGTTCCCGAAGGGTCGAGAGATGATCCAAGGCAACCGCGGTGACCGCATTGCCGGGTGCTTAGTCGGATTGCACTATCACCTGCATCAGTCTGACTATTGGTATGTTCCGAACGGTCACGCCCGAGTCGTGCTGCATGACCTTCGTACTGGCAGTTCAACTGACGGTGCCACGTTGGAACTTGACCTCGGTGAGGTTGACGGAGCGACCAATAACCACCTTGGTGTGTATATTCCGCCTGGAGTTGCTCACGGGTTTGCTTCCATCACTGATATGACCATTACCTATATGGTCGATAGCTACTACAACCCGGCTGATGAGCTCGGCGTGGCTTGGGATGACCCAGAAATTGGCGCTGATTGGGGTCTGTCAGACCCGATTCTGTCAGCTCGAGATCAGGAAAATCCGCGCCGCTCAGACATAGGCTTGCAATGGCAGCCGCACGTGGCTCTGCGCACCTGAGACCTGACCGAAAGACAGCATGAAACTCTTCGTGACCGGCGGTGCCGGATTTATTGGATCTAACTATGTTCATCATGTGCTTGCCACCACTGATGATTCAGTCACGGTCTACGACGCACTGACCTATGCCGGAAACCGAGAGAACCTGGCCGACTTAGAGGGCAATCCCAGGTTCAACTTTGTACAGGGCGATATTTGCGATCGTGCAGCAGTCACCGCTGCGTTGCCCGGCCATGATGCCGTGGTTCATTTCGCTGCAGAGAGCCATGTTGATCGCTCTCTGCTCGACCCAGATGTCTTTATGCGGACCAACTGCTTGGGAACCAACGTGATGTGCGACGTTGCAGCCCAAGTAGGGGTAGAGCGGTTCTTGCATATCTCGACTGATGAGGTCTACGGCTCGATCGATGAAGGCTCCTTTGTTGAGACGGATCGCTTAGAGCCTCGCTCGCCGTATTCAGCAGCCAAGGCCGGCTCAGATCTGGTTGCCATGGCCTACTACGAGACCTACGACCTGCCGGTGGTGCTGACTCGCTCCTCGAATCAGTTCGGGCCGTATCAGTTTCCAGAGAAGTTGATTCCCTTTTTCGTGACCAACCTGATCCAAGGCAGACGAGTACCTCTGTATGGCGACGGGTTGAACATTCGAGACTGGTTGTTCGTTCGCGATAACTGCGAAGCCGTTGACCTGGTCCTGCGTTCGGGCACGGTGGGGCAGATTTACAACATCGGTGCTGGGAACGAACTCACCAACCGCCAGATCACAGATCGAGTATTAGCTCTCTTAGGTAAAGACGAGTCCGCAGTTGAGTATGTGCAGGATCGCAAAGGTCACGACCGTCGCTACTCCATCGCAACCGACAAGGTTGCAGCCTTAGGCTGGCGTCCCCGCTATTCGTTTGATGAGGCGCTCGAAGAAACCGTGCGCTTTTATTCCGAGAACTCGGCCTGGTGGCAACCGCTGCTGGAACGAGTCAAGAACCGCTAATAGCCCTCAAGGAGCTCGCATGCGCATTCTGATCACTGGTGCTCGCGGTCAGCTTGGCACTGAACTAATGGCCTTGCTGGAGCCGCAGCGCCATCATCAGGTTCTTGGCCTTGACTTGCCGGAGCACGACCTGACAGATCGCGATCATGTGCTTGGAGTCATTTCTCAATGGGCTCCGGATCTGATCATTCACGGTGCAGCATTTACCGCGGTTGACCTCTGCGAGGAGCAGGCTGAGATGGCCTATTTGGTGAATTGCGTGGCCACCAGATTTGTAGCCGATGGCGCTCGCCGGGTTGGCGCTCATGTGGTGTATGTCTCAACGGACTACGTCTTCGACGGAACCAAGCAAGGCCCCTACGTGGAGTGGGATGCAACAAATCCGCAGTCGGTGTACGGACGTACCAAACTCGGTGGAGAGATGGAGATCGACCCAGGATGGACGATTGCTCGAACTTCGTGGGTGTGCGGGGCGCACGGAAACAACATGGTCAAGACCCTGCTGCGCCTAGCGGGGGAGCGCGACACGCTGTCCTTTGTTGATGACCAAATTGGCCATCCGACCTTTGCCGGCGACCTTGCACAGATGCTTGCAAAACTTGGTGTGGAGCGGGTGCCGGGTGTGTTTCACACCACTAACCAAGGTGCGGTGAGTTGGTACGAGTTTGCCCAAGCAGTGTTCAGTGCAGCAGGTCACGATCCCAGCCGAATCTCGGCGATTACCACGGCGGAGTTAGACCCACCTCGTCCAGCAGCACGACCAGCGAACTCTGTACTCGACGGGTTTGCCTGGCGATCCCACGGGTTCACACCCAGTAGAGACTTTCGCGAGCCCTTAGCCGAGGTTGTCCGAGCGCTGACTGCGTAGTCCGCTGAAGACGGAGAGCGACTTCACTCTTCGGCTGAGGCCGCGAGTCAGGCGGTGATTGGTAATTCGCTCAATCACGCGAGAGATGCGGCTGTGCGTGGCTAGCGCTCGTTCTACCTGATCGCGGCGTACTTCGATCTCGCGAATCCG
>CANJEC010000057.1 GCA_947473395.1 Actinomycetota bacterium
GAGAACCCTGGGGCACGAGACATGACTCGCTCGGGAGGGAAGAAGTACGTTCCGCTCTCTGTAAAGCGAGTGCCGATCAGAGCTACAGGGTCTGCCCCAACAGGTCGTGGAGTGTCGTCACTCGGCGACATCGTGAACCACCCCTCAACAGCGGGGAGCTTGGCCTTGGACATCTTTGCCTCAGTTCGGGAGGTCGTAGGTACTCAAGGCGTCAGAGTACTACGAGGCCTGAACACAGCACATTTCGAGGGGCTGTGTTGACCGCTGTGGCTGTGTTGACCGCTGTGGCTGGGTTCACCACTGCGTCTGTGTTCACCAGTGTGGCTGTGTTCACCACTGTGGCGGCACCCGGGGAGTCTCTTGAGTTGGAGGATCCTCGAAGCTGGCGATCTTTTCGATTCGCCGCCGAGGAGGTCGAGCCGTTGGCTTTGAGCGACCCGTCAAGCGGTTCTTTGCCCAGATTGCAGTCGCAACCATTCCAATGAGACTAAAGATCGCCATGATGAAGCGCAGCAAGCCGCCTGCGCCCACGGAGGCGGCTTGAGTTACTTCGACTCGGAGACGAACCTTTGAATCGGCAGGGTCGGGGGATGTAGCTGCGCCGGTGCTTTCTGCGGTGGCCTGGGCTCGATCGATTTGTTTCGCATCTACATCAATCTCGGTGGCTACCACCCGAGCATCAAGTCGCCCGAGGGCACCGAGTGCGATTTCCAGATTCTCTCCTGGCAGGCTGAACTCAAGCGCAGTCTCGTTGGGCTGAGTGGTTTCCTCGCCGACTCTGGTCCCGCCCCAAGTTCCTGAGCTCGCCAGAATCTCTTGACGGGTCTGCAGCACAGCGGGCTGGTCGTCAGCCTCGATCTTGACCACGGCGTCTGCCTGGTTGGTCGCAAGCAGATCCCCGCAAGAAGTTGCGAGGAACGCGACCAAGAACAGTGCGCATGTGGTGAGCGCTCGCGACACAGTGATCCTCGCCCCGGGGCTCGGATATGCGCTCGGAGTTGCGCTCGCATTCGAGTTCGTGTGGTACCTAGTACTCAGTCTGATGAGTTCAGCGTAGGAACCCTGAGCGCAACAGCGGGGGACCATCGCTAGTAGTTGCAGCTAGTTGCCCTCAACTGCGTCTAAAAAGGCGGGTCGCTCTCCACCGCCGTGTAGCCAGATCGAGGTGCCGCTGACATACGAGGCGAGCGGGGAAGCCAGCCACCGACAGGCCTGGGCTAAGTCTTCTGGCGTGCCGAGCCTGCCAGCGGGAACCGTGGCTGCGGCGCGTGCAACTGCCTCTTCGTCCCCGTAGTGAAGTTCGGCCTGCTCTGTCAGGATGAGCCCGGCAATGACTCCCGTAACTCGAACCTTTGGGGCCCACTCAACGGCAAGAGATTGCGTCAGGCTGAGCAATCCTGCCTTGGCAGCGCCGTAAGCAGCAGTCCCTGGTGAGGGCCGAACTGCTGAGACCGAAGCAATATTGACGATGACGTTGGTGCGGCCATCTTCGGGCGCAGCCTGCATGTGAAAGTTTGCGCGTTGAGCCACATGGAGTGGAGCGAGCAGATTGAGGCGGATGATGGACTCGCTAAAGCGCGGTGAGGCTGTTGCTGCATCAGCCGGAGGAGCACCACCGGCATTGTTGATCAGGGTGTCGATGCGGCCGAACCGATCCACGGTTGCATCCACGAGTGCGGCAGCAGCCTCAGGGTCTCGGACATCAGCGGACACAAACGCAGCGGTGCGGCCCCCGGATGAGGGCAGACTCTCGGGCTCAGTGCGCCCGCAGGTCATGACCTCGGCACCCCAATCCAAAAAGCGCTGCACGATCACTCGGCCGATACCTTTGGTGCCGCCGGTGACTAATACCACCCGGCCGGTGTAGTCGAGTCCCGAGGATTCCTGACTGCTGTCTGTCATGGTGCGTCCCTCTGTGAGTGCTTGTGTGAGTGCTTGTGTGAGTGCCTGATTCGGCTTGCGACTATACGCTCATGGCGCCGAGGGATGCCCGGCGGTACCGTTGCCATCCTGACAGAACTTGCAGCGTCTGCAGCGTGTCTTGGCAGGAATCGAATCAACAGGGAGTACAGCATGGGAATTTCGGTGAACATCGCAGAGGGCATTGCCGAGGTTGTGATGGATAATCCACCCGTCAACGCACTCACGGTGGCGGGTTGGTACGAGTTGGCAGAACTCGTGACTTCAACCGGTCGTAACCAAGAGGTCGGTGCGCTTGTTCTTCGCGCCGAAGGACGCGGCTGGAACGCAGGTGTTGACATCAAAGAGATGCAAAACACCGAGGGCTTTGACGCCTTACTCGGAGCAAACCGCGGCTGTTATGCAGCGTTTGCGGCCGTCTACGAGTGTGAAGTCCCTGTTATCTCGGCCGTACACGGCTTCTGCTTAGGCGGAGGCATTGGCCTGGTGGGCAACTCAGACATCATTGTGGCTGCCGAGGGAACCCGGTTTGGGCTCCCCGAAGTAAATCAGGGCGCCCTCGGCGCGGCAACGCATCTGGCTCGGCTTGTCCCTCAGCACAAGATGCGAGAGATGGTCTACACAGCCGAGCCAGTGGATGCCTCGCTGCTTGAATCCTGGGGATCGATTAGCAAGGTTGTCCCGCTTGAGGATTTGCGCGACGCAGCCTTTGAAGTTGCTGCAAGGATTTGCACCAAGAGCCGTTTTGTTATCCGTCGGGCTAAGGAATGCCTCAACGGAATTGACGTAGTAGACGTCAAGCGCAGCTACCGCTTTGAGCAGGGCTTTACCTATGAACTCAACTTGTCTGGCGTAGCAGACGAGGCCAGAGATGCCTTTGTTGATAAGACCGAGGCCAAGTTCTCGAAGTAAGCGTTCTCGAAGTAAGCGAGACGCGGCACGGCCCCACCGTTAGGTGAGGCCGTGTCAACAGAATTGATGAGCAGTATCAGCCTGCAGGAACGGTGCTGGCGCTTGGGTCAGCAGCCGGGTCAGTAGGTGCTGCAGGTGCGCACTGAGCCTGATAGATCGTCTGGTACTCGGTCATTGCAGCGGTGTAGCCGTCGCCTGAGAGTGCCTTCTGGCCGGCATCTCCAGACAAGAAGTCGGTGGGGTACCCAGCGGCCTCTGCCTCGGACTGCAAGGTGTTGGCGGCTATGCGCAGTGACTCACTTGATGCGGCGGACTCAGCCGGGAATGCGCCAGCTACGGCATTGAGGAGCTCGACATACAGTCCAACAGCTTCCTCGGTCTGCTTGGAATTGGTCGGCTCGGGCGGTCCCTCGGTGGTGACGGTGCTGAGTGCGCACAGGTCAGTTCCAGCGCCTTTGATTGCAGTTGAGATCTCTGCAACCTTTGCGCTGTATGCCTCATCGCTCATCGGCTTGGCGGTGGACTCGGTGGTCTTGTCGCCCTTGGCAGTAGTCGTAGTTGTTGACTTGCTGTCGTCGTCGCTGCTGCAGGCACCAGCAAAGAGCGCCAGAGTTGCGACCATCACTACGCCGCCGACGCGCCGCCAGTTGTTATGCAGATTCATCAGAAGTCCTCTTTCCCCAGTTGGCCAGGCGGCCAGCGGTGCGCTCACGCTATCGGTCCTTTGGGGGTACTGCGGTCATCTTCGCCAGATACCCAGAGCCGTCTCAGCATGCAGGGCGAACATGCTTTTCATCAAGGAGGCCATGACCGTCTAGATTTCACTATCTGACGCCTCATCAGAGATGGGGTTCTACCGTCGCTTGAGTTCGTGAAAATCGGGTTCAGGCCGTAACCAAAGGGGGTCCGGTGCCCGGACCGGACAAGCGCTGCACAGAAGATGAAGTTGTTGCCGAACTGAGCTCCGGCATGACGATTGGTATTGGCGGGTGGGGGAGTCGACGAAAGCCCATGTCGCTCATCCGAGCGATCCTTCGTTCAGACCTGACTGACCTCACCATCGTCTCCTATGGCGGCCCTGATGTTGGCCTTCTCTGCCGCAGCGGCAAGGCTCGCAAGGTGATTTCTGGGTTTGTCTCGCTGGACTCCATTCCCCTTGAGCCTCATTATCAGGCTGCCCGGCAGAACGGAACCATTCAAGCCGCTGAATGGGACGAAGGCATGTTGTTGTTGGGCCTGCAAGCCGCCGCTTGGCGTGTGCCCTTTCTACCCACCCGCGCTGGGCTTGGCTCCGATGTCATGAAGAACATGGCCGATCTGCGCACCGTTACGTCGCCATATGCAACGGTTCTGCCTGGTCAGAACGACGGTGGCGAGTTTGAAGAGTTGCTAGCCGTGCCAGCACTAGAACTTGATGCGGCTTTGGTGCACCAAAATGCGGCCGACATTTCGGGTAACTCCGTGTGGTTAGGCGAGGACCCGTTCATGGATGACTTGTTTGTGCGCGCCGCACAGCGTTCATATGTCAGTACCGAGCGGATTCTGCCAACTACCGAGCTTGCAGGTTTGGGCGATATTGCACACCTGAAAATCTCTCGCATGGATGTAACCGGCGTGATCGAAGCCCCACACGGTGCACATTTTACCGAATGTCTACCTGACTATTCTCGAGATGAGGCCTTCCAGAAGCGCTATGCCGCGACTGCCAAATCAGATGAGGCTTGGGACGAGTTCCGCGCCGAGTTCCTAGATATTGACGAGGCCGGATACCAGGCCAAGGTGAAGGAGTTGCAGGTATGAGTGACGTGAGCACACCTACACCTAGTAGTACCGCGGTGACCCGTGCAGATATTTGCGCCGTTGCGATTGCCGAGGCGTTTCGTGGAGATGGCGAACGACTGTGCAACCCGATTGGAAACCTGCCGCTGATTGGCGGGCGTTTGGCAGCCGCCACATTTGAGCCCTATCTGGCCTTGACTGACGGCTTCTATACGCTGATGGACCCGCAGTCGCCTGATGAAGTACCCCCAATCGCATTGCCAGAAGCAGAGCGTGTTGCGCAGCGAACAGTCGCACATTGGAACCCGTATCGAGAGATGTTTGGCCTGCTCTGGCAAGGAAAGCGCCACGTCATGATGGGTGCCACGCAGATTGACCAATATGGCAACCAGAACATTGCTGCGATTGGTGACTGGGCTCAGCCGCGGCGACAGTTGCTCGGGTTCCGCGGAGCGCCAGGAAACACCATTAATCACACAACGAGTTATTGGGTGCCGAATCACTCGCCACGAGTTTTTGTTCCCGCAGTAGATGTTGTTTGTGGAATTGGGTATGACCGAGCGCATGCACTTGGACCCGTCGCCTCTCGGTTCCATGAGGTTCGCCGGGTTGTGTCGAATCTTGCTGTGTTTGATTTTGAAGCCCTAGACGCCGAGGGAGTTCCAACGATGCGTCTGCGTTCGCTGCACCCTGGAGTCACCCTTGAAGAGGTACTCGAGGCCACTGGCTGCGATGTGGTGATTCCCGGTGATCTTGGTGAATCTCGAGGGCCAACCGAACAAGAACTTGCGCAGATCAATCGCCTAGATCCGCGAGGACTTCGACTGAACGAGGTTCCGGAGCCGTGACTGACCTTGATCAATCCCTGGCATCCAACGCACACAGAACTCGCCCAGCAGCCCTGAGGACTGCGGCCTGTGAGTTGTTTGGTGTGGAGTACCCCATTGTGCAAACGGGGATGGGCTGGGTTTCGGGGGCGCAACTCACAGCAGCGACTTCTGCTGCTGGTGGGCTTGGGATTTTGGCTTCGGCCACTATGACCCTTGAGGAACTGCGTCAGGCAATCAAAAAGGTCAAGGCCCGCACTGACAAACCATTTGGTGTGAACCTGTTGCCGAACCAGCCGGACGCTGCCCAGCGACTGGACTTGATCATCTCAGAACAGGTTCCGGTTGCCAGCTTCGCAGCAGCGCCCAAAGCCGATCAGGTGTCCAAGCTGAACGATGCCGGAGTAGTTACCATTGTCACAGTGGGGGCCAAGCGCCACGCAGAGAAGGTGGCGGCCATGGGAGTCAAGGCCGTGATTGCTCAGGGCGGCGAGGGCGGCGGACACACGGGCACGATTCCGACCTCATTGTTGCTGCCGCAAGTCGTTGACGGTGTTGACGGATCCGGAGTCGTCGTACTGGGAGCTGGCGGATTTTTTGACGGACGTGGACTTGTTGCAGCTTTGGCCTACGGTGCGCACGGGGTGGCCATGGGTACCCGGTTCTTGTTGACTGCTGAAAGCCAAGTGCCTGATTCGATCACACAGATTTACATGCAAACCCCGCTGACGGGAACGGTGGTGACCACCGCAATCGATGGTGCGCCTCAACGAGTGATCCGCACCGCCATGATTGACGCACTTGAGAAGTCACCCGGTCTGCTGCGCTTTCCGCGTGCGGCCGGTAACGCGTTGCAGTTCGCTCGGCAGGCAGGAGTGTCCTTGCCGGCGCTGGTCAAGACGGGCCTTGCAATGAAGAAGGATCAGGAACTCACTTGGGCTCAAGTTGCACTTGCTGCAAATGCTCCGATGATGACCAAGGCAACCATGGTCGACGGCGATGCACAGGTTGGAATCCTGCCAACGGGGCAGGTAGTTGGGGCAATTGAGGATCTTCCCAAGGTGGAGGATCTACTCGAACGCATCATGGGAGAGGCCGAGGCGTGCCTCGGAAAACTGAGTGCTTCTTCCTGACGAATTGCCGCTGACTGCTCGGCATAGGTTTGTACAGCACGACGGCACACAGAGAGCCTGACGGCACGGAATGAGAGAGAACAAAGGAGTGTGTCGGTGGATCTGACATGGAGTGAATCCGAAGAAGCGTTTCGAACCGAGGCTCGTTCTTGGCTTGAGTCAAACGTGCCAACACCTGCGTTGCCTTCAGGTGACACGAAAGAGGGCTTTGCGCTGCATCTTGACTGGGAGCACCGCTTGGCGGCGGATAACTGGTCAGTAGTGTCTTGGCCAAAGGCCTTTGGTGGCAGGGATGCCAGCCTGTGGGAATGGCTGATCTTTGAAGAGGAGTACTACCGAGTTGGTGGTCCTCAGCGGGTCACGCAGAACGGCATCTTTTTGCTAGCTCCGACCATCTTTGAGTTCGGCACCCCAGCACAGCAGGAGTACTACTTGCCACGGATGTCTTCGGCAGTGGACTTGTGGTGTCAAGGTTGGTCAGAGCCAAATGCGGGCTCCGATCTTGCAGCAGTTCGCTCCAAAGCAACCCGAGATGATGCTGCTGGTGGTTGGCGGCTTTCTGGTCAGAAAACTTGGACGACACGCGGCGCATTTTGCAACTACCTCTTTGGTCTGTTTCGCACTGACCCTGAGTCTGAGCGCCATAAGGGCATGACCTACTTCATGGTTCCCCTAGAGGGAGATGGGGTAACGGTGCGCGGTTTTGGCCGACTTGACGGCGATGAGGGATTTGCCGAGGTGTTCTTTGATGACCTGTTCATCCCGGACGATGACGGCACTGCCGCGACGATGGCGCGTGGTGGAATCCTTGGTGAGGTGAATCAAGGTTGGGGTGTTGCGATGGCGACGACTTCATCTGAGCGGGGACTCACCCTGCGCTCACCGGGGCGTTTTCAGGCAACTGCAACTCGACTTGTTGAACTTGCCCGCGAGCAAGTTGGCAATGGTCTGAGCGAGCAAATGGCTGATGCCGTGGCTGACGCTTGGATGGACGCCGAGGCCTACTCGCTCTTTACTCTGTCTGATGTGTCAGGCGTAGTTGAGGGCAAGGCGATGGGAGCACGATCCTCGTACAACAAGATTTTTTGGTCCGAGCTCGATGTCCGCCTGCATGAGGTGGCCTTGGACTTGCTCGGTCCCTCAGCGGAGCTAGATGGCCCCTGGATGAAGGGGTATCAGTTTGCGCTCTCGGGGCCAATCTATGCAGGCACGAATGAGATCCAACGCAACATCGTGGCCGAGCGAGTGCTTGGCCTTCCCCGCAAATAATGAGTCCGGTACTCCAAAGTCCAGTGCTCCTAAGCGCAGTAGTCCTGAGTCCAGATAGAGCAAGCAGAGAGAAGTCGGTAGACAGATGAGATTCGCTTTGACGGAAGAGCAGATTGAGTTTCGTGCCGTGGTTCGCGGCCTACTCGCAGATACCTGCGGCCCCGATGAACTTCGTGCCGCCTGGCCAGATGCAGAACTTGCCGGCGGTGGGCCCGGTGGTGGGAATGGCCGAGTACCGGGTGCATGGTCGGCTCTCGCAGAGATGGGAGTGCTCGGCATTATGGTGCCCGAGGCCAATGGCGGCTTAGAGATGACGCAGGAGGATCTTGTCCCTCTGCTCATTGAAGCCGGGTGGGCCGCACTGCCAGACCCTGTTTCAGCCACTGCAGGGGTTGCAGTCACCCTGTTGGCCCAGGCCACTGATTCAGAGAAACGGGCCGGCGAACTCTTGGCAGGAATTGCTGCCGGCGAGCTCAGCTTTGGCTGTGCGTTTCTTGCTGGTCGAGTTGCTACTTCAAACTTTGTTCCGGCGGCAACCTCCTTGGATCAGATTCTGCTCTGTGTGAACGATCAGGTGCACGTAGTAGGACCTGCATCGCTGCCGCTCGAGCGTGTGCAGTCAGTTGATGGCGCTCGAGACTTGTTTCGGATCGATTTGGTCGATCAGCTAGATAACTCGACGGTGCTACTTACAGGCGAAGCAGCAGAGTCTGCGACCCGATCGGCGTTCGACTTTGCGGCGCTTGGCGCAGCAGCAGAACTGATTGGGCTGAGTCGCAGGATGCTCGAGATGACCGTTCTGTATGCAACTGAGCGTAAACAGTTCGGTGTTCAGATCGGCAGTTTTCAAGCAGTGAAGCACCACCTTACGAACGCTAGTTTGGCCGTTGAATTTGCCGAGCCGCTGGTACTGCGAGCAGCAAATTCGTTGGCACTTGGCAACCCGCAAGCCTCAGTGCATGTCTCTATGGCCAAAGCAAAGGCCTCTGCTGCGGCAAAAGCGGCAGCCGCTGCTTCGCTTCAGGTACACGGCGCAATTGGTTACACGGTTGAATACGACCTGCACCTGTATATGAAGCGCTCCTGGGCCTTAGCTGGCGAGTTTGGCGATGTTGAGTTCCATCGTCGCCGGGTGAGCGACGAACTTCTGGCCATATAGAGTGCGGCCGTAGTTCTGGGGGAATATTCACATAGCCGAGGAGACATTTGGTGAAGAGTTCAAAGTTTCGGCCGCTAGTGGTCATTGCGTGCCTAGCAGCGGTTTCTGTGATGGCTGCAGGGTGTTCGAGTAACGAAGATGAAGCAGCAAGTTCTTCAACCACGACTACCGAGAAGCCAGTTGCACCGCTCGCTGGCCCGCCTGAGCCCAGCAAAGTTGCCACTCCAGCAGTAGAGGGGCCGGTTACCACAGGTTCGGGTCAGGCCGTGTTGGGCCCACCAAAGTTCGATCTCTCCACGGTTGGCTACACCCAAGAAGAGTTCTTCATCTCTGGTGACGCAACCTCGTATACCTCGGCTAAGCCGTTGAGCGAAGACGGAAAGTGGTCGGCCACACCTGATACTTCGGCTCCGTATACCAGCCGCATTGTGGTTCGTCGTCCAGTGAACGAGGCAGACTTTGACGGCACCGTTGTGGTCGAGTGGCTGAACGTTTCTGGTGGTCTCGATGCTGATCCGGACTGGACCTATACCCATACCGAGATCATTCGCTCGGGTTCGGCTTGGGTTGGCGTATCGGCTCAGCGAGTTGGGATCTATGGCGGCGGCAGTTCGCTCGGGGCTTCGCTCGCGCTCAAGAATGCTGACCCTGTCCGTTATGAACCACTGGTGCATCCGGGTGATGACTACAGCTACGACATCTTTAGCCAAGCCGGTGCGGCAGTTTGGTTTGATGCTCTGAAAGTCCTTGGAGGGTTTGAGCCCACAACGGTGCTCGCAGCAGGGGAGTCACAATCTGCATTCCGCCTGACTACCTATGTTAATGCCGTTGCTCCGCTAGCCGATGTCTATGACGGGTACCTCGTGCATAGCCGTGCTGCAAAGGGTGCGCCGTTAGCAACGGAGCCAGCAACTCCTGTGCCGGCCCCCGACCCAACCCTGTCTCGAACCGATCTCAAAGTTCCCGTGCTGGTGTTTTCTTCCGAGACTGATTTAGTGGGTGCCGGGCTCGGATATGCGCGGGCTCGCCAGCCCAACACTGCGTTCTTTGCAGGGTGGGAAGTTCCCGGAACTGCCCATGCCGATGCCTACAGTTTGGGAATCGGAGACAAAGATGATGGTTCGGGTGTGGCCGATGCTGAGCTCTTCGCAGCGATGAGCACACCGCC
>CANJEC010000058.1 GCA_947473395.1 Actinomycetota bacterium
CGCAGCAGCCGAGAGCCGAGTCTGGGGAACTTTGAGGTCCTCGTACAACCACCAGTCGCAGAGTTCACCATCATCTGAGGGTTCATACGAGAACACGCCACCGACAAAGTTCATATGACCACGTTCTTGCATGGTGCGTGGCCACACCTCGGAATACTTTGAGGGCAGTCGAGAGGTCCAAACATCTGCCGGTTCGATCACATGATCATCGACTGAGACAATCTTGGGGACCTGTTCAGGGTCGAGATAAGGCGAGGTGCCCGTAAGTTCAGAGGGTGCGTCCATCTAGGGATGCTAACTCCACCGACAATCCCCTGTCAGGTGAAACTGGAACAGGTTCTAGTTCCTAGGTTAATTCGTTCAGCCGAGACTGAGGATTCCGAGCATCGCGGTGTTCCAGAGAACGATGCCCAAGTACAGCCCTGCCACGCACACCACTGCACGCTCAGCGAACTTGGAATCAACAGGAGAAACCATCAACAGAATGCCAACTACTACTGCTCCGAGTGCCTTGACTCCAAGCGGTGCAGCAAGACCCTCCATCAAACCGGCCATGAGCGGATTGCCTTCGACACCGCCGCGGTCGAGCACCGCCCGGGTCAGCAACACGTCACACAGGTTCAGGACCAAAACTGCTGCAGCCAAGTAGAGCCGGCGAACGGGGGTCTCTCCAAGGACACCCGACGGGAACAACACTGTCCCCGAAGAACCCGAAACCGAATCATCATCTTTGTGCCAGGAGCGAATCATCACAGCAGCATCTTCCCAGACCTAGTGAGTGTGTCAATGAGTGTAGACAGGGCAAAAATCTGCGCAAGGGGCCATGTGGATCAGTTACGAGTACAGGTCGAGCATGGTTTCGAGCACAGGATCCATTTGCGCCGAATTCAACAAAGAGCCGCCATCTAGCACCAGATTTTGTCCGGTCAAATAGGCAGATCGATCCGAAAGAAGGAACACGATCAACTCGGATACCTCATCTGCTCTGCCCAACCTGCCAAGTGGCGTGCCCGCCTCAATCTGAGTGCGAAGCTGCTCATCACCAGCTAGCACCTCGTTCAGAGGCGTTCGGATAAACCCTGGCGAGACGCTATTCACCCGAATCTGCGGTGCAAGTTCAAGCGCAGCAGCCTGCGAGAGGGCTATGACTGCAGCCTTGGCCGCCGAGTACGGTGCCTCACCACGCGTTGGTCGCACTCCTGACACGCTTGCCACATTGACGATGCTTCCCCCACCACTCGCTCGCATCAGCGGGGCCGCCGTGCGCATTGCTGAGTAGGTACCCGAGAAGTTGACCGCAAAGATCAGGTCAATCTCGGCGTCGGTATAGCTTTCGAATCCCTTGAGGTTGCCTATCCCAGCGTTGTTCACTAAGCCGACTAGCCCATGAAGCTGTTCTGCTCCCCGCTCAAGTTCGGCAGCTAGCGCTTCGCTATTGGCAACGTTTGCACTCAGTGCTACCCCGCCAACCTCTTCAGCAATCTGTGCCGCCGCCGACGCATTGCGATCAAGGACACCAACCGCTACCCCCTGGCCTGCAAGCTGACGACAAACGGCTGCTCCGATACCCGAACCTCCGCCAGTAACAATGACGCCGCCAGTCATGCAGGGCTAGTTCCTGTTTCGGCCTCACCGCTGATCACAACCGTAGGCTCCTCAGTGACGATGAATTCAATGGCACTCATATCCAAGAAAACCTGCTCATCCGGAGCGATCAAGTTGGCATAAGCCGGCTCCGACATGAACCCAACAAAGTCATCAATCGAGTTGAACCATTGAACGGCAACCCCATCAAGGCCCTCATTCCCTGACAGCGCATCCCCACGGTGACGAACGTGTTGCTCATAACGAACAATATGCCGAGCCAGCAGTGGTTCATTCTTGATCAGCGGGCCATGATGATCCCGCCAATGCGTAATGAACTCCTCGGTTGTCATATCAGGATTTTTACGCAGCAATGCAAACAGTTTGACCATGAATCCTCCATCGATGAATACCGAAGTGGCATCGTTACACAAATACGGGTGAGTAGATTGTCTGTGTGAACGCTCCTGCGAACAACCTTGGTCAAATTCGGAAGCTACCAATTTTTGCAGACCTCACCGAAGAGGAACTCACAGAAATTGAGCAACTCACGGACGAAGTCCACATTGAGCAAGGCCGAACCATCATGCGCCAAGGCGATCTAGGCCAAGAATTTGCTCTGATTGTCTCAGGTGAGGCCGACGTCATCAAGGACGATCAAGTAGTGGCCCGAATCGGCCCGGGCGACTATTTTGGCGAAGTCGCCCTGCTCGACGCCATAACCCGGTCAGCTTCAGTTGTAGCTGCAACAGAGATGACCCTTGAGGTAATCGACCGCCGAGGGTTCAATACGCTGCTCGATGACATCCCACGACTCGCCCGAGCACTGTTACGGGGAATCGCTCACCGCTTGGCGGAGCGCGAAGAAGAAATCGAACAGCTCCGAGTCGAACTTGCGAGGCAAGTATGAATCTAGAACCGCTAACCTAAGGGCCTAGAAACCCTGGTCGGGGAACAGTGAGCGAGGAGCGCAGATGAGGACAATCGGAAACGTAATTTGGTTTATCTTGTGCGGGGTTTGGCTAGGAATCGCCTACATCCTGGCTGGAATTGTTTCCTGCATCACGATCATTGGAATTCCCTTCGGCATTCAGTCATTCAAGCTTGCGGGCTACGTGATGTGGCCATTCGGTAGGCAACTCGTCGAATCGCCAGGCAATAGGTTCTCAAAGGGTGTTTTCAACATCATCTGGATCATCTTTGGTGGAATCTGGCTAGCCATCACCCACGTAATTTTCGGCATCCTGCTGTGCATCACCATCTTGGGAATTCCTTTTGGAATCAAGAACTTCTCAATGGCCAAACTGGCACTGTTTCCGTTTGATTTCTCGGTGGAACGCAAAGGCGACCCTGGACCAAACGAAGCACCACTCACCTCTGAGGACTAGAACTGAAACATGGCCCACTCACCTCATAGGTTCAAGATGTGTGCAGCCGCAGTCCTGCTCTGTGGCCTCATGACGGTGCTCTCGTGTAGCAGCACGGACACTTCGAGTATCGAACCCACAACTTCAACCCAAAGCAAGGACGGGACGACTCCGACGAGTTATTCCCAGGCAGACCCAGTGCCATCAGGAGACATGACCGAAATCTGGAAGAAGATGGGTTTCACTACGGAGCAGGCAGAGTGTCTGAACGACAAGATGAACGATCTTTCGACCAAGATTGACCCCAACGACCCCACGGGTAGTTTGGCGGCGAACCAAGCCTTGATTCAGGGACTGATGGACGAGTGCAAGATCAATGAAGCAACCCTGAAGCCCTGAAGCCCTGAGCCTGAGCCCCTGAGCCTGTTCAGCCCAGTTGCGCTAGGGTTCGGTGCGTAGTTTTTGGCTACGCTTTTACAGTTCTACAATTTTACGCTGTGAGTTGAGGAAAGCCGGTGAGATTCCGGCGCTGTCCCGCAACCGTAAACAAGGTGCGCAGTCCGAGTTGGGTGTGCAGATTTGTGAGTCGGAATGCTCAACTTGTGGTGATGCTTCGAGCTCGTCCGTCGCGGAAAACGGATGCCGGGGCCTGGTGCGTCCTCGCAAATCTGCGAGTGGCTTTCTAGGCACACGGTGCCTAGGGGAACCACATTCATGCACTCCAGATTCACCAAGTCACCATTGCAGCAATTTGGCCCTCGGCATGCACTCATTGCTGCTGTGTGCCTAGTGGCTGCATTGCTGGGCTTGGGCTCGCTCAGCAGTACGAACTCTCGAACAGCGGCTGCCAGTCTGCCAGCAGTAGGCGCGGCATCTCGTCCCGAGGCAACCGCTGCTCTGGACTGGTTGAGTGCTCAACTCGCCGCCAACGGCAGTACCTTTCCCGGGTTTGCCATCGGGACCAGCCCAGCAAGAACTGACTGGGGTCTCACAGCAGATGCAGTGCTGAGCTTTATTGCAGCCGGCCAAGGCTCCGACCCCGCCCCGCAAGCAGCCGCAAACCAACTGACATCGAATCTGAGCGATTTCACGACCTATGAACCCCAGATTCTTGGCGTTCGTCTGGCCGGCCCAACTGCAAAAGTCCTGCTGATCTCCGAGAGCCTAGGACTGCAACCCTCAGTCGCGCCGGGCCTGAACCTAGAGCAGGAGCTCCGGTCCCTCATGGTCACTACGGGGCCACAGGCTGGGCGATTTGCTGATCGCAACCCGAGCAATTCAGACCCGTTGACTGGCGATTCAAATAATGGGTTTGGCCAAGCTCTAGCTGTTCTGAGCCTGAGCTTGACCGAGTCGCAGGTACCCCCTGCGGCGGTTGACTTCTTGATGAACCAGCAGTGCCCGAATGGTGGTTTTCGGCTGATCTACACCGTGACGCCGAACTGCATCAGCAATGATCGCTCAGATACCGACGCCACCGCTCTGGCAATTCAAGGCCTCCTGAGCGTGGAGCGAACACCCGCAGTCGAAGCCGCCCTCAGCAGAGCTCTTGGCTGGCTTCTAGCCAAGCAAGACCGCAACACGGGTGGTTTTGGTGGAACGGGTTCCACGGCAGCGATCAACGCAAACAGCACTGGCCTGTCGGCGCAGGCACTTCGCGCATCTGGGCAAGTAGAAGCGGCCGAACGAGCCGCCACTTGGATCACATCCTCGCTTCAACTCAACGGCGCAATCGCGTACACACCAACTGCTCGTGCGGCCGCTGTCACAACTGGGATTCCTAGCAACCTTGCAGATCAGTGGCGCCGCGCAACAACCCAAGGAGTGCTCGCCCTAGGCCTCGCTCCGTTCGCACCCGCAGTCGAAGCAGAATTGCCTACAGCCCCGATTACCACAGCCCCGATCACCACAGCCCCCATGAGTACAGCCCCTGCTGCAGCGCCTACTCCAGCACCGACTAGTGAGGCCCCGATAGCCGTGTTGGGAGCCCAGACCACTGCAACCTCGCTTGCATTCACTGGTACTCCCTCGAAACCACTCATCTTTTTAGGCCTCGCACTCCTGATGCTTGGAGTTGCAATGGTCACTATGAGCCGAAAACCAAGAGGCCTGCGGGCATCCAAGCCTGCGATAGTCGGAATTGGAATAGCCGGAGTTCTGGGCTCCTCGCTCCTGCAGGCTCCACCCGTTGCAGCAGCAGAGGGTGCATGCACTACTGCAACTGGCATCACGGTGGTGATTGACTTTCAAGATCTGGGTGGGGGCATCAGTACCCGCTGCGTATCAGGCGAAGTGGAAAACGGATTCCAGGCCCTGACCGCGGCCGGAATCAATTTTCAGACAGCCACTCGTGCACCAGGGTTTCTCTGCAAGATTGCCGGACTCCCAACTACAGAACAATGCATTCAACCAGCGCCTACCACCGCATATTGGTCGTACTGGCTAGCTAATCGAGGTGGAACCTGGTGCTACAGCAGCTTGGGTGCAGGAAATATTTTGCCTCCGCCAGGGTCGGTGCAGGGCTGGTCATTCTCCCTGAATCGAACTGACTCAGATGCACCCGCACCCCGCGTGTCACCACCACCTGCACTTTCAGGCAGCAGCGCGCCGCTCTCTGTCGGAGGAGGCTGCGATTCAGCAGCAGTTCCAATCTCAGCCGCAGCAGAAGCCCCCGCACTCCCCCTCTCTCCCGCCCCAGCTACAGACCCAGCAGCAGCTTCACGCCCAGCCACGACTCCAGTTCCAAGCCCAGCCACTGCCACGCCCCTAACGCCAGACCCAGCGCCAAGCCCAACAGATGCCACAGCAGCGCCAAGTGCTCCACCCGGGGTCACTCCTAGCAGCAGCCTCGCCCCGTCGAGCCCATCTGCAAATTCGAAAGGGCCTGCAAATTCACAAGGGCCGGGCGCTTCTCGCTCAGGAAGTCGCGAGCAATCTGCGCCGACAGCGCTCAGCCTGAACCAAGACACTGCCTCGACCTCATCTCCGGTCGGACTCCTCATAGCAGTAGTACTGCTCCTGGGCATTGGATCTGGCGCCGTGGTGTTGAGGCGACGTGCAACTCGCCCCTGAGCGAACGGGGCCCTTAGCCCAACCTTCTGCACGGGCCCGTCGCTCTCCAAGAGACTTGCACCCTGGCGCATGGTGGATCTGGGCCTTGGGGATGGCGACGGCTGCGAGTCGAACATCCAACCCACTTCTACTCGGCCTTATTGTGGCCGTAGTTGCCTTTGTAGTCTCTGCTCGACGCACCGAAGCGCCTTGGGCCAAGGGTTTCAAGGCCTACCTTTGGTTCGGCCTCATCATCATCGCAACCCGCTTGGCTTTTCGCTTGCTACTAGATGGCCAATACGGGGCGCATGTTCTCTTTCGGCTTCCCGAACTGGCGTTACCTTCAGTAGCCGCTGGGGTTCGCATTGGCGGTGCGGTCTCAGTTGAAGGCCTGCTAGCGGCCTTCTATGACGGCCTTCGATTAGCAACCCTGCTCATCTGCTTAGGGGCTGCAAATGTGCTGGCAAACCCAAAGCGGCTACTCAAGTCCGTACCCGGAGCCCTGCACGAGGTTGGTGTAGCGCTCACCGTTGCATTGACCATGGCTCCGCAGCTAGTCGAAAGTGCACAGCGGATCCGCAAAGCGCGTCGGTTGCGAGGTGAACTCGGCCGGCGGACTCACTTCTTTGCAGAGATCCTGGTGCCGGTAATGACCGATGCACTTGACCGTTCCCTGCTCCTAGCAGCGGCTATGGACTCGAGGGGATACGGAAGGACTGCACACGTGCCGAAACGAACTCGGCGCCTGACTGGGACTCTGGTCCTTACTGGACTCATCGGAGTATGCATTGGCATTTACGGGCTACTTGATGGAAGCAGTCCATGGACCCTCGGTGTCCCGATGCTCGCAGTAGGGCTACTTGCTGCAGGTCTTGGATTTGTGATCGGCGGCCAAAGGGTGCAGCGCAGCCGTTACCGAGCAGATCCGTGGCTACTAGCTGAGTGGGGAGTGTCAGCTATTGGAATCCTCGTTGCGACCACCATGTTCGCCGCTGCAGTCCGAAACCCCACGAGCCTGAATCCCTCGCTGCAACCGCTGCAGTGGCCAACACTCCCGCTGCTGCCGACGCTTGCCATTTTGCTTGGTGCTTTGCCAGCGTGGATCGCTCCACCACCGGTGCGCTCATGATCCGTTTCGAACAGGTCAGCGTTACGTACCCCGAGGCACAGCACCGCACTCTGAACAATGTTGACTTGCATATTGAGGAGGGTGAACTGTGCCTTGTGGTGGGCCGTACCGGGGTTGGTAAATCCACTCTGCTCGGTGCAATCAACGGGCTCGTGCCACATTTCACCGGTGGGATTCTTTCTGGTCGAGTGACCGTGAATGGCCGCGACACATCTCGTCACCCGCCTCGCGAACTCGCTGACTTGATTGGGGTGGTCGGCCAAGATCCCCTTGCCGGTTTTGTGACCGATACGGTGGAAGAGGAACTCGCCTATGCCATGGAGCAACTCGCTATCGAGCCGGCTGTTATGCGCAAGCGGGTAGAAGAAACTCTTGACCTATTAGGCATCGCAGAGTTACGAAACCGGCCGATTCGCAGCCTCTCTGGCGGCCAACAACAACGAGTTGCGATTGGCTCAGTGCTCACCGCACATCCCCGAGTGCTTGTGCTTGATGAGCCCACCTCGGCCCTTGACCCAACGGCTAGCGAAGAGGTGCTCGCTGCCATCACTCGGCTCGTACACGACCTTGGGGTGACCGTGGTGATTGCGGAACACCGCTTGGAACGGGTGGCTCAATACTGCGACCGGGTGATCTATCTCCATGGCGATGGGACCGTCGCATCGGGGCCACCGGCAGAGGTCTTGGCGCACAGTTCAGTCGCGCCTCCGGTGGTACGACTCGGACGCCTTGCAGGCTGGTCACCGCTACCGCTGTCGGTACGCGATGCGCGTCGAGCAGCCGTGGGTCTACGAGAGGAGCTTCAACAGTTCGCGAGCCCAGCAGCCACAGCAAGCCCAGCAGTACCGCAGTCGGCCAAACCCGAACTCTCTGGCAGCCCCGAACTCTCTGGCAAAAGGGTAACGGTTCGCTATGGAAATATCGTTGCTGTATCCAAAGCAGATATTGACCTTGCCTCGGGGCAGATCGTCGCGCTCATGGGACGTAACGGCTCAGGCAAGTCCTCGCTCCTGTGGGCGCTTCAGGGATCTGGTGCTCGTGAGAGCGGCTCGGTCAGAGTCCAGGGCCAAGACCCCAGCACACTGAGTCCCAGTCAGGCCCGAGCCTTGGTGGGGCTCGTTCCTCAGACCCCAACTGACTTGTTATACCTAGCCACGGTGCAGGCCGAATGCTCCCAAGCCGATCAAGATTCGCAACAACCGGCGGATACTTGCGCTGGGCTCTTGGATCGAATCCTCTCTGGAATTGACCCGCAGGCCCACCCGCGAGATCTCTCTGAGGGACAAAAATTGGCCTTGGTACTTGCCATTCAGCTGAGCGCTAGTCCGAGAGTTCTGCTCCTTGATGAGCCCACGCGTGGTTTGGACTACTCGGCTAAGGAACACCTGACGCAGCTACTCAAAGAGCTAGCCGCCGCGGGCCACGCGATTGTGGTCTCTACCCATGACGTTGAGTTTGTCGCCTCTACAGCTGACAGGGTGCTAGTCATGGCAGAGGGCGAGATTTTGGCCGATGGGCCAACGGCCGATGTAGTTCTGGCCTCCCCCGCTTTTGCGCCGCAAGTAGCCAAAATTTTGCATCCCGCCCCCTTCCTCACCGTGGAAGAAGTAGCTACGGCATTAGGGAGCAAGCCGTGAGACCTACTGCTCTGCGACCCACCGCTCTGCGACCCACCGCTCTGCGCATGAGTCCGCGCTCAGGCCTTGTACTGGCAGTGGTTTCAGTGGCAGGACTTGCGATGTTTCTCTGGCCGCTGATTCTGAGTCCCACCTCTGGCATCTCACACAATCGGGATGCACCTTTCATCTTTGCTCTGATCCTGCCGGCGCTGATTGCCGTGCTCCTGGCCGAGTTACATGGTGCTAACGGAATCGATACGAAGGCCCTCGCAATGCTCGGCGTGCTGACTGCATTCGGGGCGGTGCTTCGGCCACTTGGGGCCGGTGTCGCTGGGATTGAGACAGTCTTCTTTCTGTTGATTCTGGCTGGTCGTGTCTACGGCCCAGGATTTGGCTTTGTGCTCGGGTCGACCACCATGTTTGCTTCGGCCCTGCTCACCGGGGGGATTGGACCATGGCTGCCATTTCAGATGTTGGCGGCAAGTTGGATCGGCCTTGGGGCAGGGCTGTTACCCACAGCAAAAGGTAGGGCCGAGATTGCGTTGCTAGCCGCCTATGGAGTGGTAGCGGCTTACTTCTTTGGATTTCTGCTCAACATGTGGTTCTGGCCGTTTACTACGGGAACAGGAACACAGTTGTCGTTCGTGGCCGGGGCATCAGTGGCCGAAAATCTTCAGAGATTTTTTGTATATACCGTCGCAACCTCAACCTTTGGTTGGGATACCGGACGAGCAATAACAAATGCACTAGCTATTGTTCTGCTCGGACCGACTGTGCTTGCAGTGCTGCGACGCTCAACGCGCCGAGCAGCCTTTGATGCCCCGGTTCAATTCTACGAACACACACAGCAGCGCTGAGCGCTCCACACTCCGCACTGCGCACTCCGGACTAGGGGGTGTACTTCACCAGACCCAGAATTGACACGCCCGGCAGGTTGTCCGAGAAGTCAGCCTGCCAAACCCAACCTTCAACGGACCCCTCAACGAGCGGACCTTCTGCAGCACCGACTGGTGAATAGTCCCAGGCTGCTGAGCGGTCAGCCGATCGGTAGTAGCCCCAGTATCCGCCAGTCTCCCAGCAAAACGGGAAACCTTGAGCTGGCAGTGCATTGATAGTGCAGACCGCACCTGGGTAAGTCGGGACTTCTGTATAAGTGAATCCAGCCGCAGCGAGTGCTGCGAATCCACTTGCCTGCGGGCCAGCCGCACAGGCAACAACAATTGAGTTGTTCAGGGACGTGTAGTCGACCACTACGGTCACGCCCGAGTCAGCCGGGCAGGCTTGTCCAGTAATGGTTGGGCCCGAGGGCGGAGCTGGGGGCGCCACGCATGCTGACGCAAGCGCAACACAACCGATCATGACAGGA
>CANJEC010000059.1 GCA_947473395.1 Actinomycetota bacterium
CCACCTCCATCACACAAACCCCCGTCTGAGCATCGCCAGCAAGAATCGCCCGTTCCACTGGTGCGGCGCCGCGCCACCGGGGCAGTAACGAGAAGTGCAGGTTGACCATCTGCAGGTGATCCAGCAATTGCGAGGAAATGATTCGCCCGTAGGCAACAACCACTCCTAGGTCTGCCTCCAGGCTCAGGACATCTTCAGGGTCTTCAGAGACGTTCAGGCCAAGTTCCATGGCGGCGGCCTTCACCGGACTCGGGGTGACTGCAGAACCGCGCCCACGCCGTGTATCGGCAGCAGTCACCACCAGTACCACCTCATGGCCAGCTGAACAGAGCGCCCTCAAGGGCGCAGCAGCAACCTCGGGGGTACCGAAATACACCAACCTCACGAGAGAAATTCTCTAGCAATGAAGTTCGTCACTATCAAGACCGAAAGAGCCCAAATTTTGGTCGGGAGGCGGCTGCGAGATCGGCATCAAGGCCCCCACTTGGGGCATCCATGGCCATCTTGCGCAGTGCCTTCTTGGCCCCCCGTCGCTGCTCTTCGTCTAGGTGATCGATGAGCAGAATCCCATTGAGGTGATCGAGCTCATGTTGCATCAGCCGGCCCAAGAAATCATCAGCCTCAAACTCAACCTCATGCTCATTCAGGTCGAGGCCTGTGATGTTGATGGTGCTTGGCCGAACAATGTCAAACCGCAACCCTGGAACCGAGAGGCACCCCTCATAGAACTCGCACTCCCCATCAGACTCTGTGATCACGGGATTGATGAGCACCTGAGGCCCGTCTCCAGCGCCTAGGTCATAGACCATAAAACGCTTCTGCACACCTACTTGGGGAGCCGCTAGCCCTGCCCCTTGAGCCTCGTACATTGTCACGTACATGTCTTGACAAAGTGCCGCTAAGCGACCGTCGATCTCGGTGACATCTGAGGCGCGCTGGCGCAACACAGGGTCGCCAAGGATTCGGATGGCATACGGGGAGGCCATGGCAAACAGACTACCGTGCTTGCGGTGCACCCACCCGACAGTCCAGAGCCAGACAAGCAGGAGAAAGCCGAGGAGTACTACTTTTCTGGGACTCCGAGCGGCCCCTCACGGCCTTCCTCTGTTCGACTAGTGCTGCCGGACTTCACCACCGAACTACAGACCGACAGCGGCATATTCTCATCCTCTCGCATCGATCCAGGGACAAAGATTTTGCTGATGGAACTCGGGGACCTTCCCTCAGGCAATCTGGTTGACCTGGGCTGCGGATATGGACCAATTGCAACGACATTGTTACGGCGATATCCCGGCCAACCAGTCTGGGCAGTGGATGTGAATTCGCGTGCTCGCACTATCTGCGCTCAGAACCTTGAGGCCAACGCTCAAGCAGATTCAGAGTTCCATGTCATCTCCCCTGAGGAGGTTCCAGCTGACCTCCAAGTAGCTGGTCTCGTCTCGAACCCGCCCATCCGTATCGGAAAGCAGGCTTTACATACGCTGCTTGAGTATTGGCTCGGGCGCTTGGTCTACCCAACGGGAGTAGCTTGGCTCGTCGTACACAAGCACCTAGGAGCAGACTCGCTGACCCGCTGGCTCGAGAGTGAGGGCTATCTTGTGACCAAGGTTCGATCCCGCCAAGGTTACCGAATCCTAAAAGTGTCCCCTGGCGAGCAACATGCGCCATCAGCAGTATCAGCCCCGTAAACGAACGGGATCCACTTGAAGTCGAAGCCGGCCAACAGGGCGATCCACCTGAGACAGCACCTCTTGCAGGCGGCCGGGAACTCTCGACCTAAGAAGCCACTGCCCATCCTCGCCTTGTAGAACATCGATACCTTGGGGTGCGCCGAGCCGTGCAATGAACTCAGGCGCTGCCTCGTAACCAACTTGAGCAATAGCTGCGGCGGGTGGAAATCCAAGCAAGATGCGACGTTGAGCCTCTGAGTAGCTCACGAGCAGCGGCTCTGCTCGCAGCGCAGCCTGAATGGATTCATGATCGGGGCGTCGCGTCTGCACCACGACGCGCCCGCCACCCTCGCGCCCACCCACTCTGCCAGCCTCCCGCCCACCTACCAGTCTTGAGGAGAGCATCAGCAGGGCAAGCGCCTCTTCGGCTGCGCGGTAGCGCGGGGCCAGCAACTCCTGATCGAAGTCCAAAAACGCAACCAGCGACACATCTTGAAGCCGATGGAGCACCGCCTGCGTGCCAATAAAGATTCGAGCCGCTGCCAAGTAGTCAGATCCAGAAGATTGATCTGCAGCGGACTTTGGGCTCGCCGCAGTAATGGCATGAACGGGCTCCTTTGCGAGTGCCTCTAACTCTTCTCTTGCCCTCGTTACCCCGCCACGCAGAATCGACAAAGCCATCGACCCGCACTCTAAGCAGATGGCCGGCCGCTCTTTCTGGCAACGGGTACAGACCAACCTTTCGTTATCGTCCTGAGAGACTGCAGCGCTGCACTGCTCACACTCGGCAAGAGTCCCGCAACTTCTACAAGCCAAGAGTCGGGCCCTTCCAGTCCGATTCAACACGCAGACCACTCGCTCACCAGAGCGCGCTGTTTCACGAATCATCTCTACAAGGCGTGACGAAAACAGCCCTGTTCGTCCAATGTCCTCGCCGCGCCGATCAAGCACCGTCAGCGCAGCCCACCCAGCACGCTCCTGTGAGCGAGACAGCCTTCCCCGTGGTTCAAGGGGGACTTCAGCGGTGAGCAACGGGCGCGCAGGGAACTGCTCACCCACTCGGGCTACATCAGTCTGAGAATTTACCGCAGAGGTCTGCTGCTGGGCGAGTAGCGCCTCTAGAGACGGACAAGGCGACACCAACAAGCAGGGCACCTGCGCTCGCCGAGCGCGTTCGATAGCTACATCTCGCGCATTCCACGTTGGGGATGACTCGCTCTGCAGCATCTCATCGTGCTCATCGATGACGACAACTGCTGCTAGCTCAGGAGCCGGTGCGAATGCGGCACCTCGACCACCAACAACGGTTGCGCCTCCTGCAGCAGCCTGAAAGTCCCATGGCCAAGCAGCAACTGCAGCCCCCGAGGCTCGCAGCCCACGAGCGACACGCTGCGACTCGGCAATGGTCGGCAGAATTGCTAGGACCTGACCCAGTCGCGCTGCTGCTAGGACGATGCTCAAAGGATCCGTCTTTGGTGAAACCTGCAACACATGCGTGCCGGCTCCGAGCAGCAGAATTGACTCTGCTAGTTCATTCGCATCTCCGCCGGTAGCGATGCGCACCCTAACGGGAGGGAGCCGGTTGACCACTCGCTCTGGTGAAGCTGCCCGCAGCATGGTGGTGAGCCTGCCGCTCCAGCGCCAAGCAGCCCAGCGGCACAGGTCGATCATGGACTGATCGGGCCCACGACCCACGATCTTCAGAATCGCACTGAGTTCCACGCCATCTGGCGGTTCAACATCGAGAGCAAGGACCCATCCAGCGACGCGACGTCCGCCGAACGGGATCCGAACCAGACTGCCCACACAGAGTTCTCCGGGCAGATCGTCTGCAGCGAAATAGTCAAAGGCGCGATCCACCGCAGGAACATCCGGGAGTACCCGAATGACTCTCACCGTGAAGTGAACCCGAGAATAGACCTAGAGCCCAAGCGCCGAACGAAGAGCATCAACACGATCGGTGCGTTCCCAAGTGAACCCATCTCCTGTTCGACCGAAGTGGCCATATGCCGCTGTCTTGCGGAACACGGGTCGTTTGAGTTCAAGATCGCGAACAATCGCCCCAGGCCGAAGGTCAAAGATGTCCTTGACTGCGACGTCAAGCTGCAATGGATCGACAGTCTCGGTGCCGAAGGTCTCGACCAGAATCGACACAGGGTGAGCCATTCCGATTGCGTAGGCAACTTGCACCTCGCATCGTGTTGCCGCTCCCGAAGCGACCACGTTCTTTGCAACCCATCGGGCTGCGTACGCAGCTGACCGGTCAACTTTGGAGGAGTCCTTGCCAGAGAATGCGCCTCCGCCGTGGCGTGCAGAGCCGCCATAGGTATCGACAATGATCTTGCGGCCAGTGAGTCCAGCATCGCCGACAGGGCCGCCGATGACGAATCTTCCCGTCGGGTTAATAAAGACCTCGTAGTCGTCGTCGGCAAAGGCCTCTGGGATGACTGGCCGGATGACCTGCTCAATTAAGTCAGGGCGAATCTCGGTATCGCGGTCGATTCCGTCGTTATGTTGCGTAGAAATCAGAACGGTCTTGAGGCGGACGGGTCGGTTGTCCTCGTACTCAAAGGTGACCTGGGTTTTTCCGTCGGGGCGAAGGTAGGGCACCGTGCCCGACTTGCGAACCTCGGCCAACCGCTCAGCTAGACGGTGCGCAAGATGGATCGGCAATGGCATGAGCACGTCCGTCTCATCCACTGCATAACCGAACATCATGCCTTGGTCGCCAGCGCCTTGCTTATCGAGTTGGTCCTCTTCGCCCGCTGTTCCCGAGCGAACCTCTTCTGAGTCGTCTACTCCCTGGGCAATGTCTCGTGACTGCTCATCGACAGCGACCATGACTCCACACGTGCGACCGTCGTAGCCAAAGCTCTCTCGGTCATAGCCAATCTCGCAGATGGTGTCGCGTGCAATGGAGGGGATATCTACATATCCGGTTGTCGTGATCTCTCCGGCAACGATGCACAAACCGGTGGTGACCATGGTTTCGCACGCAACTCGTGCATCGGGGTCCTCGGTCAGGATTGCATCCAGAATCGAATCTGAGATTTGATCTGCCATCTTGTCGGGGTGCCCCTCGGTTACTGACTCCGAGGTAAACGTCCAGTTGTTCATTTCTTATTCTCCTGATGAGGGCGCAGGTTTCTGCGCCGATCGTGTGCTGACAACTACATCTAGAACTGCGGCCGCAACGGATCGCTTATCGGTGAGCGGAACAAACCGGCCCTCCGATGCGGCACAAAGAATTGCTACTTCATTTGTCTCGAACTCAAAGCCAACTCCTGGAGCGGCAACATCATTCACTACTAAAATATCCGCTTGCTTATCTCTGAGCTTTCGCTCGGCGTTCTCCCGAACGTCTTGAGTTTCTGCTGCAAACCCAACCAGCGTCTGCCCCTGTGGCTTGCAGGACCCTAGCGCAGCCAGAATGTCAATTGTGGGGTGCATTTCCAAGATAGGCGCACCATCGCTCTTCTTGAGCTTCTCTGAGGCAATCCGACTCGGAGCAAAGTCCGCCACAGCAGCAGCCATGACAATGACGTCTGCGGTTGCCGAACGACTCATCACCGCATCGTGCATCTCTTGCGCCGTATCCACTGAAACGCAAGTGATTGCTGCGCTCGTGGCAATTTGCGTGGTAGTCACAAGCGTCACCACTGCTCCCCTAGCGAGCGCCTCTTCAGCTAGCGCATGACCCTGCTTACCTGAGGATCGATTGCCAATAAAGCGAACGGGGTCGATTGGCTCACGGGTTCCGCCGGCTGTCACGAGCACGTTCAAGCCACGAAGACCGCCTTCAGAAGGCGCCAAGTTCTCACCTGCATGAACTGACCCGCTGTGACGAGAAGAAGAAAGCACTCCTCGCAGGGCATCCAACACTCGTTCGGTGCCTGCAAGGCGGCCAGAACCAATGTCCCCTCCTGCAAGCCTGCCCTCTTCAGGGTCGACAACATGCACGCCGCGCCCGGCGAGAGTCCTGAGGTTGTCTTGCACCGCTGGGTGCTCCCACATCTCGGTATGCATCGCAGGACAAATCACCACGGGAGCTCGTGTGGCTAACAACACGTTGGTTAACAAGTCGTGCGAGTACCCCGTGGCATAGGCAGAGATCAGCCGGGCAGTGGCTGGAGCCACCACAATCAGGTCGGCAGCTTGGCCTAAGCGCGTATGCGGGATTGGGTCACGCTCAGCAAAGAGCGAGGACCAAACTGCCTCGGAAGAGAGCGCAGAAAACGTAGCCTCACCAACAAATTCCTTGGAACTCTCGGTCATGACCACGCTCACGAAAGAGCCAGCATCTACAAGTTGCCGACACAATTCGATCGCCTTGTACGCAGCGATTCCGCCGCATACGCCAAGTACAATTCTTCGACCCTGAAAGGAGTTCACCTGATCCACGTGTCTCCGAGAGTCTGTAGCAACCGCGCAGGCGGAGGCTCAGTCCTCGTTCTCGGCGATTTCAGCTTCTTCAGCATCGGGATCGAGCCGTCCAGTAGCTCCGCCGACACCTTCGATCATGTCTGCATCGATCTCTTCGAATGCAATAGATAGGGATGTGCGAGCCGTTGACGTCACCTGTGGGGGCACTACTGACCCAACGCTGCTCTTGGCTTTGAGGCTGCCGTAATACGAGTTGATCTGTCTTGCTCTCTTGGCTGCGAGTGTTACCAAAGAGAACTTGGATCCGCTTCTGAGGAGGAGTTCCTCAATCGGTGGATCCATCATTGTGTCGAGACGCTCTGCCATGGGACGCTTTACTCCAACAGGGTGGTGGGGAAACAAACTCTTGATGCGGCCTTCGAAGAAGAACCAGCGTGCAATGTTAGCAGAGAACGAGCTGCACCCGAGATCAGCGAGACCTGTGCTGCTCTATCAATGCCTGAAGCTCTCTCACCGACACCTGAAGATCATCATTGACTAGGTGTATGAAACTCATATGCGTTGCACGCTCAATCTCTTCGTGAGCCTTGGCAAGGCGTTGCAGGATTCGTTCCTCACTATCGCCGCGGTGCCGTAGACGCTCTTCTTGGACGGCGCGATTTGGCGCATCCACAAAGATCAGGAGTGCCTCGGGATAGCGGGCTTGAACATTTGCTGCACCCTGAACATCAATCTCGAAGAGCACATCACGTCCGGCGGGTGGGTGTGGAAGAGGACTTCCTTGGAAATAGTCCAAGAACTCAGTCCATTCGAGAAACCCTCCAGCATCGATATGGGCCAAGAACTCCTCGCGACTCGCAAAGTGATACGCATCTGCTGCCTCATGGACTCGAGGAGCCCGGGTGGTCCATGACCTACTCACCCAGAGCCGATCGTCTTCTCTGAGCAGTGCCTCAACGAGGGTCCCTTTGCCTACTCCCCCTGGTCCAGAAATGACGATGACATTGCTGCCGGCAGGCAAATCGGCAGATTCCGGAGTGGTCGGGAGGCTCATCTTGCGGCCTCGACCTGGGCAAGCGGTATGAACGAAGCCAGAATTGCAGTAGCGCTCTTGGGGTTCAGCTCTTCGATCAGAGTCGACTCAGGGATCTGAAGCTTTGCGAGCTGCCGGCGCGTATCTACTTTGCGAGCCCCTCGAAACGATTCCAAGGCCCAGAGCAACTTGATGTGACCGACGGTTGCATCCTTTTGCGCAACTTGCAGAAGTTCACTCAGGTTGAGTTGTCCAGAAAAGAGCTGCTCCCGAATCTGATAGCGGGTCGTGCGCACAGAACCAGCCCAGGCCAGTGCCGCTTCACGCGCTGTCAAGGCTTCACTGCTCGGGGTCAACTGATCGGTCACTAAATCGCTGCAGCAATAGCGGCTGCTGCTGCGGTGGGATCTTCTGCGTTTGTAACCGCCCGACCAATCACCAGCAGGTCGGCGCCGTTTGCAATCGCTTCTTGTGGCGATGCCGCTCGAGCCTGATCGTGTCGCTGTCCGCCGGCTAGACGAATGCCCGGAACAACTCGCTTCAAACGCGGTGCGAGTTCTCGAGCAGTCTGCAAGTCCTCCGCTGCTAGGACCAAACCACCGCATCCGCTCTCTAGTGCAAGACGAACTCGGTTCGGCACGATGTGTGGTGGTGCAGTGTCATCACTCGTCAACACTGTGACTGCTAGAGCCGTAGGTGCTGGTAGGCCTGCGCGCTCCGCACCCTCATGAAGGCCTTCGACCCCCGCTGTAAGCATCTCGGTTCCGCCGAGTGCGTGAAGGGTCAAGTATTCGACCCCCAAGGAACCAAGGACTCGGGTTGAGCGCTGCACCGTGGTTGGAATATCAAAAAGTTTCAGGTCTAAAAACACCTGATACCCAAGGTCTCTGAGTGATCCGATTGCATCGGGACCATGCGCGCTAAACAATTCAAGGCCAACCTTTGCGACCCCAAACCAAGGCCTCATTGCAACTGCTAGACGGTGTGCTGCAACGAGATCGTCCACATCGAGAGCCAACGCAAGCCGGGCTCTGACACTGTCATCTACGGCACCGCTCTGGGCATCTTGGCTGTTCACAAGTTCACTCCTGCGCAGGTAGTTGGTTCCATCAGTGTTTCACTCCCCCAGTCAGTTCGGAAACTCGACGAACGCCGTGAGAGAAGCACCAGTGTCTCAGATCATTCTGTACCTGCTCAACCGAGCTTGGCCGAACGAAGTTTGCAGTACCTATTTGGACTGCGCTTGCCCCTGCCAGCATGAGTTCAACTGCGTCTGTAGCAGTTGCGCAGCCACCCACGCCGACGATGGGAAGGTCGGGTAACGCCATGTGCACATCATGAATTGCACGCACTGCCACTGGGCGGATTGCAGGACCAGATAAGCCGCCGCCGCCGCCACCGAGGAGCGGCCGACGCGACTCAGTATCGATGATCATCCCAAGGAGGGTGTTGATCAGTGTGACGGCCTCTGCTCCAGCCTCCTGAGCGGCCGCTGCCACTTGCACCAGCCGGTCGGTGTTCGGGCTCAGTTTGGCCCAGAGCGGTAGGCCAATCTGTGAAGCTGCCTGGAGTACCTGTGTGGTTGCAACTGGATCGTGAGCAAAGAGGTGGGTTCCACCATCTAGGTTCGGACAGGAGAGGTTCACCTCTACTGCTACTACCTGTTTGGGGCAGTCCTGAAGCGCCTCTGCCGCTCGAGCGTAGTCCTGCACGCTTCGGCCCCAGATACTCACCACAACACGTGCCCCGGTCTCTATCAGCTCGGGAAGCTCATGCTCACGCCAAGCCGACACCCCAGGGCCTTGCAGGCCAACGCTGTTGAGCATTCCTGCTGGGGTTTCATGAACTCGTGGCGCAGGATTCCCCTCCCATGGATCAGCTGAGAGGGACTTGACCACAACTGCGCCAACGGCAGAGAGGTCCATAAATGCAGCGAGCTCGGACCCGTAGCCAGCAGTTCCTGCTGCAGTCATGAGTGGTGCCGGCAGGGTAACTGACCCAACACGCACAGACATGTCCACTGCTGCTGCCCCAGCCCGCTGGCTGCGAGAACTCACTATCTCAACTCCACAGGGTTGCTCTTGAGGTAGGTGTCACTTGCCGAATCCTTCGAGACCCAGACGCCGGCATGAAACTCCTGCAGGCTCCGCACTTGGAGATCGCTCTGTGCCCAATCCCCGATACCGTTGGCCGCTGCGAGTGCAGCCGCTGCAGTGGTCAGCAGCGGCACAAGGTGCGTGGCTGCTGCTCGACGAATATGTGCCCCGTCTGCACGCGGCCCACGCCCTCTTGGACTGTTGACTACTAGGTCAACCCCACCGCTGGAGATCAACTCGACTCCGTCGACCTCACCAACGGCAGCGTCAGATCCATCGGCTGTGATCTTCGCCACGATTTGAGCAACCGGAATTCCCTGTTCGGTTAAATAGGCAGCAGTCCCGGATGTGGCGACGATACTGAAACCTAAACTGACAAATCGCTTGGCTGCGCGGGCTCCAACAACTTTGTCTCGATCTGCAAGGGAGAAGAACACCGTTCCCTCGGTGGGCATGCGATCCCCTGCAGCAAGCTGAGATTTGGCGAACGCCATTCCAACAGAGGTATCGATTCCCATGACCTCTCCGGTGGAACGCATCTCTGGGCCCAGCACGGCATCGACATCTGGGAAGCGACTCCACGGAAGGACAGCCTCTTTCACTGCAATATGGTCTCCTTGGACCTTCGGAACCAAGAGTCCCTCAACCCGGAGCTCTTCTAGGGTCGCACCGCACATGACTCGAGCGGCAATCTTTACCAGCGGCACTCCCGTGGCCTTGGCCACGAAGGGAACTGTTCGCGATGCCCTCGGATTTGCCTCGATGACAAAGACCTGACCGCTCCCAGGAATCTCGTCGGACCGTTTGACTGCAAACTGAACATTGATCAAGCCCTTTACCTCAAGCGAGTTTGCAATACGCCTGGTGTA
>CANJEC010000060.1 GCA_947473395.1 Actinomycetota bacterium
GTGGTGTACTCATCTCGGGACTGAGTTCAGCCAACTGTGGGCCTTAGACCCCGAACGGCTGCAAAATGGGCTGAGCAAGAAGAATACAGAGCAGGGTACCCATGAAGAGCGCAGGCCCAAATGGCACTTTGGCCTTGCGGCCGCGTGCACCCAAGGCAATGACTCCAACCAGAATTCCAATCATGGCCGAGGCTCCGAGGCATAGCACAGCCAAAAAGGCCCCTGCTATTGGGCGTTGACCTGCATAGAACCCGAGGGTCCAGCCAAGCAGCACTGCAAGGCGAACGTCCCCAAACCCCATGCCCGCAGGAAGCGCGAACCACAGCAGAAACAAGGGCCCAGCAAAGACTGCCAGCCCCACGGCTGCAGTAATCAGCCAGCGCCATTCGCCCAGCAACCCGGCCGCTGCGACGGTGAGCAGCACCGACACGGCAAACGCCGGCCACACAATGCGGGTGGGCACCATCAGGGTTCTCAAGTCGATTGCAGAGATCGTGACCCCAACCGGAATCAGCCACAGCACTGGCAGCAACTGCCAGCCCCATCCGAGCGACCAGACGCAGAGCAAAAACAACACGGGGCAGAGCAGCTCAACTATGGGATGAAACGCTGGGATTCGCTGCCCGCAACCGCGGCACTTGCCTCGCAAGACCAGCCAGGACAGCACGGGGATGTTGTCGTAAAACTTAACGGGTTCGCCGCAGTCTGAGCAGCGGCTGTTACCGCCAAAGACTTCGCCCCAAGGCCGCGTGTCCCACAGCTCGCCAAGCTCGTTTGGCTCATCAAGGGGCTTGGGAAGCCGGTCAATAATCACACAGCAGAACGATCCCAACGCCAAGAACAGCAGCGCTCCGAAGACCAATAAGACAATCTCGGTTGAACTCACTGCTCGACTTTGATTCGCTTCCCTGTGGCGCCAGTGGCGCTCAGTCCGGCAATCTCTTCGGGGTGCACCGAGGCCTCCATGGCCTCGTCATAGGTGATGACCCCCTGCTGTACCAGAGCACCGAGCGACTGCTCCATCACCATCATGCCGTCTCTCTGACCCGTGGCAATCATGTTGCGGATTTGGCGCACTTTGCCGTCACGAATCAGGTTTGCCACAGCCGAAGTGCCCATAAGCACCTCATAGGCGGCAACGCGACCTCCGCCGATCTTTGGCACCAGGCGTTGCGACACAACTGCGGCTAGGGCCATTGAGAACTGCGTGCGGGCCTGGTCTTGTTGATCGGCCGGGAACACATCGATGATGCGGTCAACGGTTTGAGCGGCATCGTTGGTATGCAAGGTGGCAAACACCAAGTGGCCAGTCTCTGCAAGGGTCAGTGTGAGCGAAATGGTTTCTAAGTCTCGCATCTCGCCTACCAGGACCACATCGGGGTCTTCTCGCAGGGCAGATTTGAGCCCTTCAGAGAACGAGATGCAGTCGGAGCCAACCTCACGCTGGTTGACCAGAGCTTGGGCCGGCGGGTGGATGTATTCGATTGGGTCTTCAATGGTGAGGATGTGCACGGGGCGGTTCTGGTTGATCCAACCCACCATTGAGGCCAGCGTGGTGGACTTGCCAGACCCAGTAGGCCCGGTCATCAACACTAGGCCGTGCGGCCGGGTCAGCAGAGAGATCAGGCTCTCTGGCAGGCCGATGGACTCCGGTGTTGGAATGTTGGTGGGAATCAGGCGCAGAGCAAGTGCTGGGCGGTCAAGCTGGAAAAAGGCGTTCGCTCGAAAGCGGGCCTTCTCGGTCCAGGTGAAGGCAAAGTCGAGTTGCCGCTCTGCTAGGTACCGCTCTTGGTCATCCTCGTTGAGCAGACCAGTAAGCACAGCATCCAAAAACTCGGTAGTGATAGGTACGGCATTTGGAATAACCGCTAGGCGGCCATCGATGCGCACCCGTGGTGTGGTACCCGCAGCTAGGTGCAAGTCGGTTGCGTTTGTGTCCCACAGGTAGCGAAGCAGTTGATCGAGCGGGCTGGTATCGATTTGAGCCACAACGGCCTCTTCCTGATGGGTGACGGGTGAACTGTATGACAACTAAGTGTTCTTGAGAGCAAAAAGCAGAAGAGCGGGACCGGCGAACCGGTCCCGCCCAACTAACAAACTCTGTTAATTACGGTGCGACAACGAAGTTGTTGCACGCGTTGGGATCCAAGGAAACCGCGTTTCCGGGCGGATCAGTCTGAGGAGCGGTACCAAGTCTTGTTGCCGTGACAGTCCGTGCGTTAAGGGCTCCGGTCGACACAGCCGAGAAGTACTTGAGCGTTCCCGGAGCAAAGGTAACAAATTCATCGGATGTAGAGGTCGAAGTATTTGCTGCAGCAGCTGCAGTCTTGATCGTGGCTGCCTCGGTGTCACAGGCTGCAGCCTTCGACTGTCCTGTAAGGCCACCCACGGCAAAGACTGCTACTCCAGCTAGTACCCCGAGAATTGCAATTGCTACCAAAAGTTCGATAAGTGTGAAGCCTGATTGGCCTCGCATTTGTTGACGCTTCTGAATCATGTTCATAAAATCTCCTCCAGATAAATCGATTAGGCAAGAGGCCCCCGCCCCAATCGTCACAGCAACTTGTTCCGAAGAACCCGCCTAGTCTGAACCAGTTTCAACTGCTGGTCAAGACCAACGCTCAAGCAAAACTACCTAGTTGACTACTTGTAACCATCTGGCCGCTTGCAGTTACCCACTTGCAAGGGACTCTCGGCCTCGCTAATGGTTCCGTTCCTAGTGATGAACACTGGACTAGGAACAAGATCAAGACCTGTTTGGGTATCAACGATGTATGAATCAATGAAGGTTCTTGGGAACATGATGTCATCTACCGTGGACGGAGTTCCCTTGTCATTGGAGATCACGCAGGCCGTGAGCTGATAGTTTCGTCTGGGCTTTCGACCGTCGGAGTTGCGGGCCAAGACATCTGGTGCCAACAACTTGCCAGCAGCATCCTCCGGCCAATTAGGGAACCAAAGGTCGCTGATAAACGCCGCCTCGGTTCCAGTAAACGGCTCCGAATTACCAGTTGTCGCATTTATTTTGCAGGTTTCACAGACACCCTCTTTTGGGTCTCCTTGGGTTGACCAACTTGCAAAGGCTCCCGCCACTATGGCCGGTCGGCAGCCCGCCGTGTTGGTCTCATTGCAGTTCTGGGCGGGCACAATGCCGCCGTTAAAGATTGGCGTTCCAGTTGCGCGGCCATTTGGCCCCCACCGCACTTCGACTGCGTTGTAGGGCAGCGACACACTGCCAAACACGTTGAACGTCGCATCACCCGGACGGTTGGTGCCGTCGCCATTGAGAGGCCTAGGAGCCCAACGAACTGACAGCGGCGCAAGTGGCAGGGTAAACCCGGTCGTTGTTGACGCAATCAGCGCAGGCTTGTTAGCAGCAGTAACACTGCTGATTCCAACTGTCATTGGGGCACTGTTGTTGCCCACACGTAGCGTAGCCACATCAATACTGAAGGTTGGCTGACACGTGCTCTCGTTAGAGTCATTCACATACGACCCTGCGTTGCATCTACCTAGGTAACGCACCAACTCACCAATAGAAATTTGGGCAGGGGTTCCCTGATTTCCATCGCTAACATCTCTGTAGACGCATGAGCCACCAAATTCTGCAAGCGAGACTTCCTTTGGACCTCCCGTCAGTGGTTGGGCCGCGCTCCGGCACTCTAGCCAATCAACTTGACGCTGACCCAAAACCTTGCGGTACTGGGGCCTCGGCAGCCGAAGCTTGACCACAAAGTTCGACCCATTGCTCGGAACCGCATTGTCAACCAGCAGGTTGGTGGTGACGTACGAGACCGTCAACTTGGCCTTCAGCGTTGTCAGATCGACTGGCAGATGGCCATCTACTAGGCCAGCATCAACTGTTTGAGCGTTGATTCTGCTGAGCCCAGACGGTCCCGCCACAGTGGCTCGATACTCGTCTGCCCCGAAGCTAGCGAACGGTACACATGTGCCGCACACGGCAGAGTTCAGCGTGACGTTTTCTAAGGTGGGGCTCCAGTTCGTCAGGTCGGTTGCCTTCACCTGGCGAATCGCCGTCTTGTGATACGTGTTACCGGTCTGCTTTGGCCCACAGATTGAAACTCGGCCGTTGTTATGGCGCAGGCCGGTTCGAGAAGACAAGGTGATGCTGCCACCGCGTGTCTGCACCTCTCCGTTCACTGCAGGCGGTGTAGTTCGATCACACGCATTCGGGAAGGCACTCATCGGCATCAGTCGATCGGGATTGAAGTTGCCAAACCCGCCAACGACATAGTTGGACTCAAACAGATCAAAGACAAGTGAATTCTTGCGGGCATCGCTCACCGTTGGGTCATAGACATCAAAGTACGTGTCCCCCACAAAATGCCAAGATGCTCTGCAGGACCGAAACCATTCGTTCAGAATTTTGGTCTCTGCAGGACCATAGGCACCTTCGAGCTCAATGAGTGGTAGGTCACCAGGTGCGGCAGGGTCTTTTCGGCCCGAGAAACCTGAGCACTCAGTTGTTGGCACTCCTGCCTTGTCAAGAATCTGCTTGCGCTTTAGCTGGATGGTGGCATTGTCCCACGTAACCCCGTCAAGGCCACTGTTATCGCTAGTTCTTGCCAAGGCAGCGGCATCATCACACTGGATCAGAGCAGGAGTGGTACCAGTGAGCGGCTTTGCAATTACATCGGTGCGTTTATTGGGAACTAGCAAGTGGCCTACCTCGGTCACCCCACAGCGAGACTTATTGCCCGCTGGGTAGTTACTTGCAGCAGCGATAAATGCTGGGTCGCCTTGCTTGACCGCACCAGAAACCTGCATGGCAGAAGTACCGTTGGCGTCGGTGTTTGCCGGTGCGATCAGTTTCTTTACTGAAACGCCACCCACTGCAGTCAGTGGGGTTTTCCCCATATGAACCAGTTGCCCATTTGGCTCCAAGCCCGAGGCATACGAGTTATAGATAGTTGAAGTAAGCGTATCTAGCCACGGATTGCCGTACGGAGAGACATCACCCTGGAAGTTCTTGCGGTTGATTCCTTGGTACGAGTTGTACTTGTTGCCTACAAGGCGGATGGTCTCTTGGCCTTCATCGGCAAAGATTGGCGCATTTGGTGCTGGGCCATCCTTGTATGCGACAAACTCACACCCGACCATGACCTTTTCGGTGCCGGTACTGATGACTTTGTTGCCACCGTAAGGGCTCAAACCGAGAGTCTCACAAGTCGATCCGTCGGTCATGAAGTTGGGGGAAGTTAGCAGCAAGTCCTGAGCGTCCTGAAGGCCAGAGTTACCCAGAGCTACCTCTTGAGGATCTGCGCCAGATGGGCCAGCAGCCTGAACGTTCGCCAACTTGAGGTTGGCATCCACAGACCCTAAGAGCGCAGCAGCGACGATGGTCACCACAGTCAAGAAAAATAGAACAGGGACCAAGATGTAGCCACTCTGACCGGAGCGGGAACTGTCATTAAGAGTCGCCTTGAGCGCCATTAGTAGCCAAACCCTTGATAGAGCCGCACGGTGTAATCCTCCCGGTCATCAGCGAACTCAACTTTAAGCTCTACATCGCAGCGTGGGTCGTAGTACGGATAAGCGACAAGGAGATCTTGCCCAGGGGCACGATAGGGCGCTTCGTCGGGATCATCTATCAAATTGGCATCAGGGTTCACAATTCGATCGTTGCAACGTGGCGAAACCAACTTCACGTCACTCACCGAGTTCAGCACCTTTTTGGGTTCCTGGGGAGACCAATTTGGTGTGCTGGCAACGCCCGACCCTGACCCCGAGGGCTTGATAAATCCTGGTTGAAGCCTCCATCCCCGGTAGTCGGAAGTGATCTTCCCTTCCTCGTTCCTGCCTTCAAGGTTACTTCCCGATTTTACACGCGGACCGACGTACTGGATCCCATCATTCTTCAGGGAGATCCCGTCCACTTTCTCCACTGCGCACTCACGGCGCACAAGACTTTTCAGCCCATTTCCCTCGGGAAGTAACGAATACACGACCCGTGTCAATCCCTGAGTCGCCCCCGTGACTGGGTCGAATCCTAGAATCTTCCCCCGGAGGTTTGCCGCCGTCCCGTTCGAGAGCTGCGCGGTTTCCAGGTCCAAGTCAGCACGAGATCGAACCTGAAGCGAAAAGAGCAGCTGCGTCGTCGGATTGCCACTAAGTGAGCCCAGACCTCCGCCCTCACAATCTAGGCCCTGATAGAGCTCAAAGGCGGTAGGCGTCTTCACGATGGTTGCATCGCTCCAGTCGTTGCGCATCTGAGCAGAGGTGAGGTTCAACTCAAAATTCTGACGATTGGTTGTCTGCTGTCCAGAGATCACCGAGTCACTTGCACTCCCCGGTGCAGTCTTGAGCACAATAAGAACACCGCCCAGCACAGGAGCAATAAGCGTGGCCGAGATAACCAGACCAAGGAGAGCGTCAATCAGACCAAAACCAGAGGAGCTAAGGCCAACGCGACGGGTACCGCTGAACCTCGACATTTTTGCTCGCAGAGACACACTTTCGGAAGCCATCAGCGCTCACCCTTGAGAAACTGAATGACCTTGGAGCTCCCGGCCGCATTCACCTGAACTGTCCAGAGTTGCAGCCCCCTATCGTCGGCGCAACTACCCAACGAGAGGTCGATGTTGGCAAACGTCTCGTCGCTGTCAATAGCGCCGCTTGACTTGAGCTTGGTAATTTTGCCGCCAGCAGAACTAGGCACCCAGGTGCCAACCGTTCCGATGCCCGAGGCAATAGAAATCGGGTCGATTCCAACCGGAACCGTTGCAGTTACTGAGTTGCTTGCAGGATTGATTTTGGACAGGTTGTCGGAGCCAAAATTTGCCACCCAGACCGAAGTGCCATCGAAGGAAACCCCCTGCGGACTATCCCCGACCGGTGAAATGATTGCAACAACTTGATTATTAGCTGGATTAATGCGTGACACATAATCGTTCCCCGAGTTAGCCACCCAGATAGAACCCGCACCAAAGACCACACCCTGAGGACCTTCACCGACAGCGACAGTAGCGATCACCGTATTGGTGGCCGGGCTGATCTTGCTGACGGAGTTGCCGGCAAAGTTAGTCACCCAGACGTTTGTTCCGTCAAAGGCGACTGAACGCGGGTCGTCACCCACGGCAATTGTGGCCGTCACGGTGTTGTTGTTGGCATTAAACCTGGTCACGGTATCTTCAAGGGAGTTAGCAATCCAGACCGTGTTGTTGTTACCAAAAGCAATGCCTTGAGGCCCGTCGCCAACCGGGCGAGTGGTCACCACGTAGCTACTGGTGTTGATTCGCGACAGGGTATCTGAGCCAAAATTGGAAACCCAGACCGATCCAGCGCCGGTGGTAATTCCCTGCGGAGAGGTGCCAACTGGGATGCTTTTTACGAACCTGTCTGTTGGATCGGCGGGGTTAGGTGGAGTTCCGAGCGTATATCGCTGGACTGTATTTGCTCCTGAGTCGGTCACCCAGAGGTCATTATTTGGCGAAGCGGTGAACAGTGCAACGCCTGCGGGGCTAGATGTGAGCTTCTTACTCTTGATGCTGAGAGCTTCGAACGTCGGCGGTCCTCCGGGGATTGGCGGGAACTCGTCGTTTAATAGATTCAGAGACTCTTGGGCCAAGCTTGCTGAACATTTCTTGTAGTAAACGGGGGCGGGAGGTGGACCGCCGGCGATCGGTGTAGTGGGATATTTCAAGCCAAACTTGGCAAAGGACTCTGCCTCGCCCTGGAGCAGGTTGGCTTGGCCTATTTGATTTGCAGCCTGATTGCTTTTGATGACCGTTACTAGGAGCAGCATCATGGTCGGAAAAACCGCAGTGAGAATCGCCAGAGCTACGCAGGCCTCAATGAGAGAAAACCCTGACTGCGTTCGAACCCTGACTCCCCCCATGGATCTATACCTCTCACACGTCGACTTGACCGTAGATGCCGTACATGGCGCTCACCATGGCCAAGGCCACAAAGCCCACCACACAACCAATAAAGATGATCATCATCGGCTCAAACCAGGCCGTCAGTTTGTCGACTGCATAGTCAAGCTCTTCTTCATAAAAGCCCGCTGCGTTCTCGAGCTGATCCGAGAGCTCGCCAGAGCGCTCGCCCACTCGAATCATCTGAATCACGGTAGAAGGAAACAGATTGGTTTGCGCAAGAGGATCGGCGAATCCTCGCCCCTCAAGCACGCCCTCCATCGCCACTGACAGCCGCTGCTTGTACACCAGGTTGTTTGAGCAATCGATTGAGGTTGGCAGGGCATCAGTGAGTGGAACGCCTGCGTCGAGCAGCACAGCTAGAACCCTGGTAAAGCGCTCGGTTGAGGAATAGGTGACCACCGTTGAGATCATCGGGGTTTTGAGTTGCAGGGCATGCAAGTTACGACGGCCGCCCTGGGTGCGCACATAGAAAGTCAGCGCAATAGCACCCACCACCATGGCAACTCCGGTAATCAACCCAGCAGGTGACTGCACGAAGTCAGAGATTCCCATCAAGATTCGCGTTGGCAAAGGCAGTTCGGCATCGAACTCCTCGAAGAACGTTGCAAAGCGAGGTATAGCGAACACCACCATGATCATGACCACCACAAACGACAGGCCCAGCAGAATAACGGGGTAGACCAGCGCCTTGCGCACCGCTCTGGTCAGTTCAACATCTCTTCGGATGTACTTATGAAGCTGCGTAAATGCCTCGTCCATTCGGCCGGTGAGCTCGGCCGAAGCCAGCAAGGCCATGAAGTACGGCGGGAACACATCCGCGTGCATGCTGAGTGCTTCGGTAATTGAGCGTCCGGCAGTGACCCGCTCAAGGACATCGCCAAGAATTGACTTGAAGCGCTTGTTCTTGGCGTCCATTCGCAGGTTGTCGATGGCCTCGGTTACTGGAATGCCAGCACGCAAGAAGGTAGCCATCTGACGAGAGAAGTGCATCAGTTCAACAACTGGCACCTTCTCTTTAGTGATCTCGATCTGCAGGCCCTTGCGCTCAGAGATCTTTGTGACCCGCATGCCCTTCACGGCAAGTTCGTTGCGAGCTGCCATGACCGATGCGGCTTGGATCTCTCCCTTAACGGACTGACCGTCTAGGTCTTCTGCTTGATAGCGATACTTGGACAGAGTTGCAGTCATCAGTTGGCCTCCGCGTTGATTGGCTCAGATCCTGGAATTGAAGAGACCGTGCCTTGCGCAGTGGCCTCATACAAAGAGGCAGCACCGTTGCCACCGTTACTACTGCCGTTGCCGTTGAGCTCGGCTGCGCCTGGCTGGATTGCTCCGGGTGCCTGCGGCAGCGCACGCTTGCCGGCTGGAAGTTCTTTTTGCTCTTCTTCGGAAGAGTTAGCTCCCGGCGCGTAGACACTACGGAGCACATCCTCGACGGTGGTCATGCCATCTACCACGAGCCCGAAGGCTTGTTCTTGCATGGTCCGCATTCCCTCTTCTACAGCAACCGCTCGAAGCTCGTGATGCGTTGCTCGTGCAACGATCATCTCTCGAATCACGTCCGTGACCTGCAACAACTCGTACACACCAACCCGGCCGCGATAGCCGGTGTTATTGCACATGTTGCAGCCAGTGCCCTTGAGCCAAGCGCTTGGCTGGGCATCGACTTGCTCGGCAAGAATACGAATCTCGGCCGGGGTTGGCTGATACGGCGCACGGCAGTTGCTGCAGATTCGCCTGAGCAAACGCTGACCCACCACACCGCTGAGTGCCGATGCCACCAAGAAGGGTTCAATTCCCATGTCGGTAAAGCGATGAATAGCCGCAACGGAGTCAACAGCGTGCAAGGAAGAAAGCACAAAGTGGCCGGTCAGCGAGGCTTGCATTGCAATGCGAGCAGTCTCTTCGTCTCGGATCTCGCCAACCAGAATGATGTCGGGGTCCTGGCGCAGAATGCTTCGGAGTCCATCGGCAAAGGACATGCCAATGGCGCTAACTGACATCTGACTGATGCCCTCGAACTGGTATTCAACGGGGTCTTCAATGGTGACCACGTTGCGAGTGGGGTCATTGATCTCGGTCAGGGTTGCGTACAAGGTGGTGGTCTTACCCGAACCTGTTGGGCCGGTGCACA